>JAFOYD010000186.1 GCA_017391545.1 Lachnospiraceae bacterium | reverse complement strand
GCTCTCCGAATGATATTGAGAGGGCCCACCATTATCTGTGGAGATTCTGGACAAGAATGCCAAAGGATGGGCACATTGCAATCTTTGACCGTACCTGGTATGGAAGAGTCATGGTAGAGCGCATCGAAGGTTTCTGTACGACACAGGACTGGCAGCGTGCATACAAGGAAATGAACCAGATGGAAAGTCAGCTGGTGCATCATGGGGCAGTCGTTCTCAAATTCTGGCTTCACATCGACAAGGATGAGCAGGCAAAACGATTTAAGGAAAGACAGGAAAATCCTGAAAAGAGCTGGAAGATCACAGATGAAGACTGGAGAAACAGAGAGAAATGGGAATTGTATGAGAAGGCCGTGGATGAGATGCTTGTCAGAACTTCAACGTTAGACGCTCCCTGGATTATTGTAGAGGGAAATGATAAATATTATGCCCGTATCAAGGTGCTTGAGACAGTTGTAGAAGCACTGGAAAAGCGTTTAAAACAATTCGATCACGATAAGGGATAATTCATCGGCACAGCTACATATATTTTTATGGAGCCTTTGCTAAAAGGAAATAAAAGTATATGAAAAAAAGAATAACAATCCCTGAAGTTGTCAAAATGCTTCTTCCTGTTTTTATGGTAGTTGTCTTTTGCCTTACCCGGCATCCGGTGCGCGTGCTGGCAGATGAGCCAAATCTGAAATTATATGCAAAGGCGGCAGTGCTCATGGATGCCGATTCGGGACGGGTACTGTACGACCTTTGTGGTGATGAACAGCTTCCTATGGCAAGTACGACCAAGATCATGACATTGATTGTGACTCTTGAAAATGCCGATCCGGAGGATACCGTGATGGTGTCCTCCTACGCGGCTTCCATGCCACAGGTGCATCTGGGAATCAGGAGTGGAGAACAGTACCGGCTAAAGGATCTGATGTATTCGTTGATGCTTGAATCACATAATGATTCTGCGGTGGCAATTGCAGAGCATGTCGGTGGTAGCGTGGAGCATTTTGCGGAGCTTATGAACAGGAAGGCAGCAGAAATCGGCTGCCGGAATACATACTATATTACGCCCAATGGACTTGATGCCGCAGAAGACGGCAGAATTCATTCGACCACAGCAAGAGATTTGGCGCTGGTCATGTCTTATTGTATTACGAAGTCACCTCAGAAAGATACATTTCTTGAAATCACAAGGACACCCGATTATTCCTTTACCGATCTATCTGGAAAAAGAAGTTTTTCGTGCACGAATCACAATGCATTCCTGAATATGATGACAGGAGCACTGTCGGGAAAGACAGGATTTACAGGAAAGGCAGGTTACTGCTATGTAGGTGCGCTCAGACAAAATGAAAAAACGCTTGTAGTTGCACTTTTAGCGTGCGGGTGGCCGAATCATAAGACGTATAAATGGAGCGATACCAGGACATTAATGGAATACGGTCTTGACAATTACAGCTACCGGAGCTTTGACGAAGTCGCGATTCCCAGGGAAGCGACGGAAGCGATACCGGTGAAAAATGCCCAGGGAAATGAAATTGGCGAAGACGTGTATGTTAAAATCAGGGCAGTGACACAAGAGGGAGATCTTGCGCGGGATGGACTGCTCATGAGAGATGACGAAAAAATAACCGTTACGTTGCACAAAGTGAAATCACTTACAGCACCAGTGCCCAAAGGACTTGAAATCGGAACTGTAAGTTACCTGACAGATAACGAGGAGTGGAAGCGCGTAAGCCTTGTAACTGACGAGGAAATTAAGCGTATTGACATGGGCTGGTGTATTCGAAGAGTGCTTGAAAGATGGTTCGTAAAAAGTGAATAAAAAATGCATGGAAAAAAACGAAAAATTTACTAGGCGAATAGAATAATGTGTGTTATACTCAAACTGACGCAATTTTCAGATTATGTCGAATTGCGTGAAAAATGTTCTCATAAAGTAATTTTAATATAAAAATGGAGGTCATAAAATGAGTACTACTTCAAGTTTGGCAAGTAAAAGAATTGAATCTTTACTTGATGAAAGCAGTTTCGTTGAGATCGGTGCGCTTGTAACAGCAAGAGCTACAGATTTTAATCTGAAACAAACTGAGACTCCTTCAGACGGTGTCGTTACCGGATACGGAGTGATCAATGGCAATCTTGTGTATGTGTATAGCCAGGATGTTTCCGTATTGAACGGTTCTGTTGGTGAAATGCATGCAAAAAAGATTACAAACCTCTACGACCTGGCTTTGAAGACGGGTGCACCTGTCATCGGTCTGATCGATTCAGCAGGTCTTAGACTGCAGGAGGCAACAGATGCACTCAATGCGTTTGGCGAGATCTATCTTAAGCAGACGCTTGCATCAGGTGTGATTCCTCAGATCACAGCAATCTTTGGAAGCTGCGGCGGCGGTCTTGCATTGATACCGACACTCACTGATTTCACATTTATGGAGAGCTCCAAGGCAAAGCTTTTTGTCAATTCTCCAAACGCGATTGATGGAAACAGTATCTCAAAGTGTGATTCTTCATCACCGGAGTTCCAGAGCAAGGAAAGCGGTATCGTTGATGTCGTTGCTGATGAGGCTACGATCTATGCAAAAATCAGAGAGCTTGTATCAATGCTTCCTGGAAACAACGAGGATAACGCATCCTATGAGGAATGTACAGATGACCTTAACAGAGTATGCACAGACCTTGCAAACTGTGTAGGTGACACATCAATTGCACTGTCAACAATCGCTGACAACAACATCTTCTTTGAAATCAAAGAGAATTATGCAAAGAATATGGTAACAGGCTTTATCAAGTTAAACGGCATGACAGTAGGATGTGTGGCAAATCGTACAGAAGTATATAATGCTGAAGGAGAGGTTGAGGAGAAGTTCGATGCAGTGCTCACAGCACGTGGATGCGAGAAGGCTGCTGACTTTATCAATTTCTGTGATGCATTTGATATTCCAGTATTGTCACTTACCAATGTAAAGGGATACGCAGCGACAATGTGCAGCGAGAGACGGATTGCAAAGGCAGTAGCAAAGCTTACATATGCATTTGCAAATGCTACGGTTCCAAAGGTAAATGTGATTATCGGAAAGGCACTTGGAAGTGCATACGTGGCTATGAATTCCAAGGCAATCGGAGCAGATATCACAATCGCATGGCCTGATGCAGAGATTGGTTCAATGGATGCAAATCTTGCTGCTAAGATCATGTATGAAGGAAAGGGAGCAGATGTCATTAAAGAAAAGGCTGCTGAATATGCAGCACTTCAGACAAGTGCTACGGGTGCTGCCAGAAGAGGATATGTAGATCAGATTATCGAGGCAGCTGATACAAGAAAATATCTGATTGGTGCTTTTGAAATGTTATTTACAAAAAGAGAGGATCGTCCTTCCAAAAAGCATGGCACGGTCTAAGAAAGGGTGAACGTTAATATGAAAAAATTTGCAAAAATGTTATTAATGCTTGCCTGTGTCTTTGGGTTGACTGCGTGTGGTTCGGCAGAAACAGTCAGTGAGTATCAGCAGTCAAAGATTGAAAATGCACAAGCCCACGCAACATTCATAATCGATAATGTGACAGAACTTGTAAAGAATGGTACGGGTGCTGAGTGGCTGGAGAAATATAATAATGTGGAACTTGCAGAGGTCTTTACTTCGCGGCTGTCTGAGAACTTTTACAATAAGACCAAAAAGCCTTTTCCGTTTTATGCGGAGGGAAAGGGAGTCAGAAGCGCACTTTCATCCTTTGAGTCTGGATTAGAGACAATCGGAACAATCAAGAAACAGGAAGAAAGCACAGCGGTTGTCGATGGCGATACGATTGTTGTCACAGTACCCATTACAGGTGAAAAGGCAAGTGGTTCAGTAGAACTTATTTTTACAAATGACATCTACATGAAGATGACATCATGTACCTTAAATCTCAATGAGACAATGGGACAGCTGATGACAAGGGCAGCACTCAATACACTTCTTGGAATGGGCACTGTATTTGTCGTATTGATTCTGATTAGTTTAATCATTTCAGCCTTTGGTCTGATACCAAAGATTCAGGCTTCTTTCTCAAAGAAGGAAGAACCTGTCGTTACTCCATCAGTTTCAGCAACTCCTGCGGCAGCCAAGACAGAGGAACCAGAAGATCTTACGGATGATCTGGAGCTTGTGGCAGTCATTGCAGCAGCAATTGCAGCTTATGAAGGAACAAGCGCAGATGGTTTCCAGGTAAGAAGCATCAGAAGAGCAAATACAAGTAAATGGAAAAAAGCATAATTTATTGTAATAAGTATGGATTTGTTATTAGTTTAGGAGGATTTCAAAATGAAAAATTATACAATTACCGTTAACGGCAACGTATATGACGTAGTAGTAGAAGAGGGCGCAGGCACAGGCGCAGCACCTGTTGCAACAGCACCAAAGGCAGCACCAAAGGCAGCTCCAAAAGCAGCACCAAAGGCAGCTAGTGCCGGTGCAGGCAGCATCAAGATTGAAGCCGGTGCAGCCGGAAAGGTATTCAAGATTGAGGCAAGTGTTGGACAGGCAGTTAAGAAGGGTGATGCAGTTGTGATCCTTGAGTCTATGAAGATGGAGATTCCTGTAGTAGCTTCTGAAGATGGTACTGTAGCAAGCATCGATGTAGCAGTTGGCGACTCTGTTGAAGCAGGTGCTGTACTTGCAACATTAAACTAATCACCGGAATCGGTGAAATTTGGAGCGGATCATGCTCTGAAAAATACAATAGGAGGTCAACAAAATGTCATATATAGCAGATACATTGAACAATCTGATTCACCAGACAGCGTTTTTTAATATCACTGGCGGAAACCTGATCATGATTGTCATTGCTTGCGTATTCCTTTATCTTGCTATCGCGAAGCAGTATGAGCCGCTTCTTTTAACGCCGATAGCATTTGGTATGCTGCTGGTCAATATTTATCCTGACATTATTGCACCAATTGGTGCGGATGGGACACCAGGCGGTTTACTGTATTATTTCTACTTGCTTGATGAGTGGGCAATCCTTCCATCTCTGATTTTCCTTGGCGTTGGTGCCATGACAGACTTTGGACCTTTGATTGCCAATCCAAAGAGCTTTCTGCTTGGTGCGGCAGCCCAGTTCGGTATTTTTGCAGCCTATTTTGGTGCAATCGCGCTTGGCTTTAACGACAAGGCGGCAGCAGCAGTTTCAATCATTGGTGGTGCTGATGGTCCTACCTCTATTTTCCTGGCAGGCAAGCTTGGACAGACAGGATTACTCGGACCAATCGCAGTGGCAGCTTATTCATACATGTCACTCGTTCCGATCATTCAGCCGCCAATTATGAAGGCACTTACCACAGAAAAAGAGAGAAAGATCAAGATGGCTCAGCTTCGTCCGGTTTCAAAGCTTGAGAAGATTCTTTTCCCGATTGTTGTTACGATTGTAGTATGTCTGATTCTTCCTACAACAGCTCCACTTGTAGGTATGCTGATGTTAGGTAACCTGTTCAGAGAGTCCGGTGTGGTAAGACAGCTGCAGGAGACAGCTTCCAATGCGTTGATGTACATTGTTGTTATTCTTCTTGGTACATCAGTAGGTGCTACGACAAGTGCAGAGGCATTCCTTAACTGGGATACGATTAAAATTGTCGTTTTAGGTCTGATTGCATTCTGCTTTGGTACGGCAGCAGGTGTTCTCTTTGGTAAGCTGATGTGTGTACTGACAAAGGGTAAGGTGAATCCGCTGATCGGTTCCGCAGGAGTTTCGGCAGTTCCTATGGCAGCTCGTGTGTCTCAGAAGGTTGGTGCAGAGGCAGATCCTACAAACTTCCTTCTCATGCATGCGATGGGTCCTAATGTAGCCGGTGTAATCGGTACAGCAGTTGCAGCCGGAACATTTATGGCCATCTTCGGAGTATTTTAAAGCTGTGCAAATGCAAATTAATATTTTTAAATAAATTAGGAGGAAAAAGTAAATGTCAGAAATAGTTAAGAAACCTATTAAGATTACTGAGACAGTTCTTCGTGATGCACATCAGTCCTTAATAGCAACAAGAATGCCGACTGAGCTTATGCTCCCTATTCTTGAGACAATGGATCAGGTTGGTTATCATTCTTTAGAGTGCTGGGGTGGTGCTACATTCGACGCATCTCTTCGTTTCTTAAAGGAAGATCCGTGGGAAAGACTTAGAAAGATCAGGGATAAGGTTAAAAATACAAAACTTCAGATGCTTTTCAGAGGACAGAATATTTTAGGATATCGTCATTATGCAGATGATGTTGTTACAGAGTTCGTAGAGAAATCGATTGCAAATGGTATTGATATCATCAGAATTTTTGACTGCTTTAACGACCTTAGAAATCTTCAGTGTGCAGTAAACGCAGCAAATGAAATTAAGAAGAGAGAGGGACGTGGTGAAGCTCAAATCGCACTTTCCTATACATTAGGTGATGCTTATACACTGGAATACTGGATGAAGATGGCAAAAGAAATTGAGGAGATGGGTGCTGATTCCATCTGTATCAAGGATATGGCAGGTCTTTTAGTACCGTATAAGGCTGAGGAACTGATCAAGGCTATGAAGTCTGCTACAAAGCTTCCAATCCAGCTCCATACACACTATACATCAGGTGTTGCTTCCATGACATATCTGAAAGCTGTAGAGGCTGGCGTTGATGTAATCGATTGTGCAATTTCACCGTTCGCACTTGGTACATCACAGCCTGCAACAGAAGTTATGGTAGAGACTTTCAAGGGAACACCATACGATACCGGCTTTGACCAGCAGCTTCTTGCTAAAATCGCTGATCACTTCAGACCATACAGAGAGGAATGTATACAGAATGGTCTGCTGAACCCGAAGGTACTTGGTGTTGATATCAAGACGCTGATGTATCAGGTTCCTGGTGGTATGTTATCGAACATGGTTAGCCAGTTGAAGGAACAGAACGCAGAGGATAAGTACTATGATGTGCTTCAGGAGATTCCAAAAGTTCGTAAAGACTTGGGTGAGCCGCCTCTTGTTACACCTTCATCACAGATCGTTGGTACGCAGGCTGTATTTAACGTACTGATGGGTGAGCGATACAAGATGGCTACAAAGGAGACAAAGGCAGTTCTTCATGGTGAGTATGGTCAGACAGTTAAGCCTTTCAACAAGGAAGTACAGGACAAGGTACTTTCAGCAGAGGAGAAGGCTTCCATTATCACATGCCGTCCGGCTGATAAGCTTCCAAATGAGTTAAAGAAGATCGAGGAAGAGATGAAGGAATGGAAACATCAGGATGAGGATGTATTGTCATATGCATTATTCCCACAGGTTGCTACAGACTTCTTTAAATATCGTCAGGCTCAGCAGGAGAAGGTAGATATGGCTCAGGCTGATACAAAGAACGGCGCATATCCGGTATAGTTTACGGATTATTGATCAGTATCGGGTTAAGTTATTTTTAACCCGGTACTGTTTTATAATTTTCTGCCTGTGATGATTTTACAGGCTATGGAAAGGCATGGATAGTAAGATGGCAAGAAAAGAAATGATTACAAAGGATAAAATTTTGGAGACTGCATTTGAGTTGGCACGTAGCGAAGGAATAGAAAATGTGACAGCCAGAAAGCTTGCAGCAAAGATCGGGTGTTCAACACAGCCGATTTTCAGAGTTTATGCAAACATGGGTGAACTCTATGAGGAAGTATATCAGAAAGCGATTGATTCTTTCGGAGATTATTATGAGAATTTCAAGTCTGAGGTGGATACACCTTTTATACACCTGGGACTTGCATATATAAATTATGCAAAAGAAGAGAACAGGCTTTTTCAGCTTCTTTTTCAATCAGCAAATAGAGGAGACAGAGGCCTTTTTGAACTTTTAAATGGAAAAACAGGGGCAGTCAGTAAAGAAATCAGCAAAGCTGCTGCGTCAGGATGTCAGAATCCGAGCGGATTATTTATGAAGATGTGGATTTTCATACATGGATGTGCATGTATGGTTCTTACAGGAGACTATGACCTTACAGAGGAAGAAACAGTAGATTTGCTACAGGATATATATAAGAACTGCTCGTAACTATGAGGGTACTGAATAGTTACGATTACTGAATGGTTACAGCTGTTCTTAGTGGTAGTAAGGATGGAGACTTTTTATGGAT
>JAFOYD010000185.1 GCA_017391545.1 Lachnospiraceae bacterium | reverse complement strand
TGTGTTCTGTGCAAGTGCTTCTGACATGGCAACAATCTTGTCAATATCATTGCTACAATCAGAAACGATGCTCTTAAGCTCCTGCATGGAGGCTGTCGTTTCCTCGGTACTTGCTGCGTTTTGTTCTGCGATGGAAGCAAGACTCTGTACTGCTGAGAGCACTCCTGTCTTTAAGGTATTCAGGCGGTCTACCTGTGTGCGGATATTGTCCACTGCGTCGCCAACCTCGCCGATTTCCTCATTCAGGCTGCCAAATACTTCCTTTGTCTTTTGCAGTTCCATGCCCTGCCTGTCAATCACATCCGTAATCCGGTTCATGGTATCCACTGTTGTATCAGAATTCTTGATCAAGGCATCGATGATTCCCGTAATACGGCTTGCACTCTCCGCAGACTGGTCTGCGAGCTTTCTGATCTCGTCGGCAACGACTGCAAAGCCTTTTCCATGTTCACCGGCACGCGCTGCCTCGATGCTCGCGTTGAGCGATAACAGGCTTGTCTGGTCTGCGATGTCCGTGATCACATCTGCTGCCGACTGGATGTCCTTTGCCGAAAGGTTGGTCATATTGGTCTGCTCATAGACCACATCAACCGCTTTTTTCGTCTCTTCGCTGATGCGAATCAGTTCCTCAAGCGTCATGTCTACGCTTCTGTTATATTCACGCATCTTATCTGTGTTTCCAACGAGCTGATCGATATTCTGTGATGTAGAATCAATAGCGTTGCCCATATCCTGTACTTCATTTCCGACTTCCGACGTATCATTTGCCTGCTGTGAAGAGCTGCACGCCATTTCTTCCACGGCAGTGTTCACACTGCTAATGTTGTCTGCCATTCTGCCAAAGGAAGCGGAGAAGTCATTTGACATATTGTCCAGATTTCCCGATGCATCCTTGATATCCGTGATCATTTCCCGCAGGCTTCCTGACAGTGCATCTACGCTTCTTGCAATATCTCCAACTTCATCAACACGCTTTTTGAGCTTTTTGTCCACAGTAATATCGAGTTTGCCCTCTGACAGTTCATTCAGATTTCCTACGACCTTGACAATAGCGACAACAATCATTCTCACGCTGAGTATGATTGCTATGATACCAATCACGAACATAACAATCATGGTCACCATGCTCTGCATCATTTTGGACATAAGAATCTGTTTGATATTGCTCTTATCAAGGCCTACAAAGGTCATACCAATGATCTCTTCACTTTTATTCTGGTAAAGCGGCGAATACATTGCATAATACTCTTTGCCGGCAATCTCAACATGATTCGAGTAGTAATCATTTCCCTGAACGACCACCTGCTCATAGATTTCCGGATCTGCTGTCGTTCCTGTCAGGCGGTCACCGTTCTCATCATAAAGGCTCGTGGCAACGCGGAGATCACCCCAGAATACGGTGACCTGCAGGTCTACCTCATTGCTAAAGTTGTCAAAAAATTCGGTATCATAGGTAATGTTTCTGTTGCCCTTATAAAACATACCATCCTTATAGCCAAAGGCACCTGTTGAGATCTTTTCCACCGATACCTCAAACGCATACTGTGCCGCTGACAGCTCATGTTTTACCATGTTCTCAATAATCTGTGATCCAACAAACCACATGGAAGCCAGGCCTGCCAAAAAAATCAACAGCATTGGTACAGACGCCACAAGCAACAGCTGTTTCATCAGCCCGAACTTTGTCCTATTTTTTGAAGCTGCTTTTTTCTTGTTGGGTTCTACCGTTTTCTTCTCCATAAGTACCTCCTAACAGAACATTCACGCATGTGTCAGTCTATATGGTTTCTGTAATGTATTTTTGCGTGTATTATCTTGTGTTGTTTTAATATTTCGATTATTAATTAAATTCTATCATAATTACAGTTAATTATCTACACTTTTCACGAAAAAAAATCCGTCTTTCGATTGAAAAACGGATTTTGGGGTCAAACCTGATTATTCTGTAAATAATGGTGTGGAATAATATCTGTCACCGCTGTCCGGAAGCAGAACCACGATTGTCTTCCCTTCATTTTCAGGACGCTTTGCAAGCTCGATTCCTGCGTGAAGCGCTGCACCTGATGAAATACCTGTCAGGATACCTTCCTTTTTGGTAAGCTCCTTTGAAGCTGCAAAAGCATCATCATTTTCCACCTTGATGATCTCATCGTAAATCTTGGTATCCAGTACTCTTGGCACGAATCCTGCACCGATACCCTGAATCTTGTGGGCGCCTGCCGTACCCTCCGATAATACCGGTGAGCTTGCAGGTTCAACGGCTACGACCTTTACATTTGCATTCTTTTCCTTGAGAAATTTGCCAGTACCTGTGACCGTACCGCCTGTGCCGACACCTGCGACGAAGAAATCGACCTTGCCTTCTGTGTCCTCCCAGATTTCAGGACCTGTTGTCTCATAATGTGCCTGTGCATTGGCAGGGTTGTCGAACTGTCCCGGGATGAAAGCTCCCTCGATTTCCTTTGCAAGCTCCTCTGCCTTTGCGATTGCGCCCTTCATGCCCTTGGAGCCTTCTGTGAGCACGATTTCTGCTCCGTATGCCTTCAGGATATTTCTGCGCTCCACGCTCATGGTCTCAGGCATGGTGAGGATTGCCCTGTAGCCTCTTGCGGCTGCGATCGCAGCCAGTCCGATACCTGTATTTCCGCTGGTAGGCTCGATGATCACAGAGCCTTCCTTCAACAGTCCTTTTTCCTCTGCATCCTTGATCATGTACAGCGCTGCCCTGTCTTTAACGCTTCCTGCGGGATTTCTGTACTCAAGCTTTACCAGCACAGTTGCCTTCAGATCATGTGCCTTTTCTACATTTACAATTTCTACAAGCGGTGTCTTACCAATAATTTCCGTGAATCCTTTATATACTGCCATTTTTTGTCATTTCCTTTCCAAATTATTAATCAGCGATTGCCTTAAATGCCTCATCGAGATCTTCGATAATATCGTCAATGTGCTCTGTACCGATGGAGAGACGGATGGTATTTGGCTTGATGCCCTGGTCTGCCTTTTCCTCGTCATTGAGCTCTGCATGTGTTGTTGAATATGGATGAATCACAAGTGACTTTACATCTGCCACATTTGCAAGCAGTGAGAACAGCTCAAGATTATCAATGAAGTCCTTTGCTTTCTGCTCGCCGCCTTTGATTTCAAAGGTAAAGATGGAGCCGCCGCCATTCGGGAAATATTTCTTGTAAAGCCGCTGCTGTTCCGGATCTGTCGTCACTGACGGGTGATTTACCTTTTCTACCTGTGGATGCTTTGAAAGGTACTCAACGACCTTCAACGCATTCTCTACGTGGCGCTCTACTCTGAGGGAAAGTGTCTCAAGTCCCTGCAGGAAGATAAATGCATGGAATGGTGAAAGGGTTGCTCCGGTATCTCTTAAGAGAATGGCACGGATTCTTGTGACGAATGCTGCCGGTCCTGCTGCATCTACAAAGCTGATGCCATGATAGCTTGGGTTCGGCTCTGTGAGCTGTGGGAACTTGCCGCTTGCTTTCCAGTCGAACTTACCTGCGTCT
>JAFOYD010000184.1 GCA_017391545.1 Lachnospiraceae bacterium | reverse complement strand
TGCCCAGCTTGAAGCTCCGATGATCGGAAGTGCAAACTGTGTATAGGCTGCTGACTGTGGTGTGTCGATGAACTTGAATACGTTGTACATCTGCTTTGGTGTAGTCGCAAGACCATTCGCATCGCAGTTATATAATCCGCAGGCAATCTTATCTGCATTCTTCTCGTAGATATTGTCCACTGTTCTGTGTACGATGAAGCCCTTGATCAGAGGATTCTTCTCTGCGAGCTTGTACGCATATGCAAACGATGCTGCCTGTGTTGCCTCATTAGAGGTCATAGAGTTAAATAAGATCTCTGAAATGATGATGTATCTTACCTGACCGTTCGGTGCAAGGAATGCCGGCTGGCTCATATAAGTCGTAAATACATCCATATTCTGAGGATTGATCATTCTTGTGTTTGCTGTATGGTCAATCAGATGAAGGGACTTATAGCTTGCAGGCATATCCCAGAATCTTGCTGCTGTCAGAGGTACCGGATGTGGATGCCATGCTACGCCCCAGTCGATGTTACCATGAGAAGCCACGTCTACGTTAAATGCATCGATGAACTTCTTTGCGCCATACTGGTTTGCTGTACCATCTTCCCATGTCCATCTCTGGTCAATACAGGTGAGGACTCTCGCATTCGCATTCTGGCTCTTGATTGCATTGTAGCACATACGGAATGCTTTCTCATATTCAAGTGTAAAGTTAGTTACATTATAGTTTCCTGCATAATACCAGGGATTGTTGTTGTTTACCTCATTACCGATAATCCAGTTTGAAATCAAGCCTGTAGCCGGATTGCTGTAACGTGCTGCAAGGAATGACATCAGAGCCTCGATTGACTCTGCTCCAAGCTGCTCGTCCGTATTGTATGCGTAATGTCTGTAACCTGCTTTTCTGGCAGAAGGCTTTACGGTAAGTGCTGTTGCTGCATTGTAGTAATTTACCATGTTCATGGTAACTTCTACCTTCTGTGAGGCCATCAATGACATTACTAAATCATACTCTGCAACAACGCCCTGATTAAAGTTGTATGTCTTTCCATTGTATGTATAAGGAATGCTAGGTCCAGGCACGAAGAATCTGTCGATTGCCATCTCATAGCTTGCATGCTGTACGCCAAGATCTGCGAGGGACATCATGGCTGCGTTGTCTGCTGTGATACCCTTGATGGATGTTGTCACAGGATTTGCTGCTGTATGGGTAGCAAGTACCTCAGGGTTTGTGATGTAATATTCCTGGCTGACTGCTGTAAATGCACCGCCCTGGACTGCAGCTACGACGAATTTTGAGCAAAGCTTTGAGTTTGCTGTTCCATTGTCAAGTGTCGTCGTAAATGTAACGGTCGGAGCGTTTGCTGCTACTGCACAGAAATCAGTTCTTCCTGCGATCGAATTCTGATATGGCTTCATCTCGAACAGATAAAGCTTTCCGTCATCGCTTGTAACACCCGCTGTAGAAGCAACAACTGTGATCTGGTTACCGCCACTGATAACACACTGGCTGATTGTCGCTGTTCCTGCGGCAGCTGCTGTCATGGACATAAAGCATACAAAAACCATGCAGAGTGCTGCCCAAAGAGTAATCTTCTTCTTCATTCAATACCTCCATAAGAAAACTTCAATTTGCTTTATTGCGTGAATCATCACGATTATATCATTATAGGAAACATTTTACAACAGCAAAACGGCAAAATACCCGAAATGATATTTTGCCGTTCATAATCAGTTTTTTTCTACCATGTTCTCGAATTGAGCTCTTTGAACTGGGCAACGGTCGGTACATGTGAATTCATACCGCCATCGACATTGATGATCTGTCCGCTGACATAGCTGCTCTCGTCAGAGCCAAGATATACACACATATGGCCAATATCCTCCGGACATCCATAGCGGTTCACCATGATGTTGCTCAGGAAGATATCCTTAAGCGCCTGTGGCACGTTTGCCTCATTCTGTGGTGTAACGATCAGGCCGGGACGCACACAGTTACAACGGATATTCTGCTTGCCATACTGTAATGCCGTAGACTTCGTGAGCATATCCACACCTGCCTTTGCACACGCATACGCAGTTGATCCCAGATCGCCTCCGCAGGAAGCCATGGAACCAATATTGATGATGGAACCGCCCGCCTCATTTTTTTGCATATATGGCAGCACGCACTTTGTCGTATAGAACGTACCGCGCAGATCGCTCTGGAATACCCCATCCCATGTCTCAAGCGTCAACTCATCTACACGTCCATCCTTTAAACCTACATTGGCAGCGTTGTTTACCAGGATGTCAATCTTTCCCCATTTTTCTGCGGTATCGGCAAACAGAGCTTCAATACTTTCCGGAACCGTTATGTCCATAAAATGGTACATCGCTTCGCCGCCCTCCTGCACAATGCTGTCCACAACAGCCTGTCCTTTTTCCTGTCTGCGTCCGCAGATCACAACCTTTGCACCCTCTGCCGCATACAGTCTGGCAATACCAATACCGATTCCACTGGTAGAGCCTGTAACAATTGCAACCTTGTCCTTTAATCTGTTCATGATAGAATACCTACTTTTATTTTGAAGTAACCATAAATACCCCTTTGGTCACTTTTTAGCTGATTACTTTAAACCCAGTTCTGCCCAGCTTGACACACCCAGGATTGGAAGTGCAAAGTCTGTATATTGTGGGCTGTTTCCCCTATCCATGTTCGCAAAGACACCATATGCGTACTTAACACCCGTCTCTGTCCTGATTCCAAGTGCCATACCATCGCTGTGAAGCTCAGCGGCATGATCCACCTGTCTGTGGAATACGATACCCTCAATCAATGGATTTGACGATGTGAGCTTGTAGGCAAATACGATCGCTGCCGCCTGTGTCAGCTCGTTTGTCGGTATCTTTGTGCTGTATGAAGTAAATCCCATTTCTGTGATCAGAATATGCCTTACCCCTCCATTTGGTGCAAGCATTGTCGGAAGCATCATATGATTCGTCACCACATCCGTATTCGCAGGATTTACAAACTTGGAATTGTCTGTATGATCGATCAGATTCATCCTTGCATAATTCGTAGGCAGGCTCCAGAAGCTACAGTTGTAGATTGGAACCGGATAAGGATGGAACGAAAGCCCCCAGTCAATATTTCCACTAATACTGATATAAGAAGCAAACTGGTCCAGAATCTTTCTAGCCGCAAACTGCCCCCTTGTACCGTCCTCAAAGTTCCATCTCTGGTCAATGTCGATAAATACGCGAGCGCCTTTATTCTGGCTCTTGATGGCATTGTAGCACACCCTGAATTCCTTCGCATAGTGTGCTGCCAGCGTGTCCGCTGATACATTTCCCATATAGTGCCATGGATTACTTGAGTTCACTTCATTTCCAATGACCCAGGTATGTATCGTTCCCATAGAACCTGAGTATCTGTTTGCCAGAAACGACATCAGCGCCTCAAGTTTCTCCGTAGGAATCTGCTCGTCCACATTGAAGGCATAGCAGTTCTTTCCTGCCGCGCGTCCCGTAGGTGCGATCATATCAAGCGTCGACTTATTATAGGAATTTTTGATGATCATAATGACATTACAGCCGGAAGCTGCCAATCGACTGCATATGACGTCATACTCCCTCACCACTGCCGCATTAAAGCTGTAGGTTCTGCCGTTGTACGTATAGTTCAGACCGCCACCCTGGAAAAATCTGCTCACATCAAGCTCATAGGATGCATAGCCTGCGCCAAGCGAAGCAAGCTCGTCACTAAAACGCCAGTCTGCCGTAAGCCCTTTTTTGCTCCTGACAGGATAGTTTGTCGCCTTTGTCGCAAGTGCCTCTGGATTCGTAATGTACATCTCATTACTTACTGGCACATAAGAACCGTTCTGAAGTACAGTAACTACAAATCTGGAATACAATTTTGAATCAGCCGTATTGTAGTTCAACGGTGTTGTGAATACAGCCGCCGCTGCTGCGGGAGCCGTAGCGCAATAGTTCTTTCGTGCACCGACTGCCGTCTCGTATGGCTTTAACTCGAACAGATAGTACAGACCATCTGCTGTTGCCGGAACCGCCGCTGTCGTTGCTGTTACCGTTACATTGTTTCCCGTTATGACGCAGCCACTCACCGTAACCGTAATATTTGCTGCGCAGACACTAAGCTGTATCATTGCCGCCAAAAGCAAAGACAGCATTAACCCAAACCCAATTTTTCTCTTATTATTTTTCACCTTATACCTCATTTCCATTAATGATTTTTTTCCAACTAACATTATACCACACAATCCTATTTCATGGCATCATTATTTATTTTTTAGATAGGTCACGAATTCATTTCCGTTTTGCTGGAACAGCTCCGCAGCATCATTCATTCCGATCTTGTATATCGTACCATTCTCCGGATTCATCACCACGACGTTCAGCTCATTAAATCCGATCACAAGCATCGCACTGCCATCCTCAAGTGTTGCCAGAACCGGGATATCCTGATTGACATAGTACAGCACTGCATCAAGACTCACGCCCCTTAAGTCAAGCACTGTCGTATCATTCAGATTTTCTTCCAGAATCTGCCTGATCGTCTTCCCGTTATCAAGCATCGGCTGCACATTTTTGACCGAACCTACAAAGCCAAGAATCGTCTCCAGACATACAGCAAGGCTTGAGCTTTCTTCATTACTTGCCTTTCCGGTAATCGCCATGATCTGGTTTCTTGTACTTCTGGCTGTCCTTTTCCACACATAATCACCCTTGTGGTTGACGACCGTTCCGCTGATCTCATATGCCAGGTTGATGGCATCTGCCGCGTTCGTAAACGTTCCCTCGATGTCATACTTTCCATATACATAGTATCTGCTTACCGGATTTTCGATTGTCACTTCGATCACCCTGGAGCCTTCAAACATGACCTGAAGCGGCTTCGTCTTTTTCAGCTTTTTCGTCTCCATCGTATT
>JAFOYD010000015.1 GCA_017391545.1 Lachnospiraceae bacterium | reverse complement strand
TAAATCTGCCCAGTCATCAGGGCAGATAAAACTGAGTTCACACGCCCCTGTCTTCCCCATTCCAAAGAGCTGTCCGACAGGCTGCGTGACGGGAAGCTTTCGCCATCCTGTTCCATTAAAATACTCGATTGAAATCTCATCCGCATAGATTTCCGCAGGTGCGCCCTGAAAATCTTTTTTTGGCTTTTTGACAATAATTTTGAGCTGCATGTTCTCCAACTGTCTTGGCATCTCGACAAGGTGCGTCTCAAAATCAAGGTCAAAGGTAATGCTTACCCTTGAACCGGGCTTTGCAAAATATTCATGCCCAATATACAACTCTGAAAAGAGGGAAAGCGTGTCACCAAATGGCAGAAACGCTTTGCCATCAAGCTCCGTATTTCCGTTCCAGACCTGCCCCGCAGGCATTGGCTTTCCTGTTGATGAAAAGCGGATATCAGATACCGTTATATTTTTCTCAATCAACCCTGCAGGCTCGATCAGAAGCACCGAATACCCCGCTTCCTTCCCAATCAGCTTCTTACATTCCTTCTGTTTGGAAAATACGATCCGCTCCTTCCCTTCCCTGCGAATACTGATAACCTGTTCAAATCTCCCATCCGTATAATAATATAGCCTGTAGGCTCCATTGCAGATGCCGTCGACCAGCTCATCCGCGTCCTTGATCTCCATGCAGATTTCATTGTCCTGAACATCAAAAAGATGGGAATGATACAGCAGAAGTCCATTTTTTCCATATCCTTCCCCACGAAAATCAAAAAGCTCAAATGCGTCAGGATTCTCAGGTAAGAGCTCCACAGCCCCTGTATCCATCTCTTCATTATCCCCTGCAGCTGTCCCCTCAACATATTCCACCGGCGCAAAATCACCCTTTATGGGAATCACCTTCCCGATGCTTCCTGATGTCATGAATACACTCACAAGACGCGACTGTGTCACATAGATTCCATGCGCTGTCTCAAATACCAGGCGTTCATCGCTGTCTGACTGGCCAAGAAGCTTTGTTCCCTTTGGCAGTCTCATACCAGCAACCGTACCGGGCACCAGACTCATGCTGATAATACTGTGCGCAGGAAATGCCGGTTTCAGTGAGATGCCAAGCATATTGATCAGCCCTACATAATCCCGTTCCAGAAGCATATTGAAATGTTTCAGGTTATCCTGCATCTGATCTGTAAAAAGCAGTGCCAGAACAGAACCCATATCCGGGTTTTCCACATCAAACTGCCACTCCGGCGTATAGGAGACAGAAAGCTCCCTGATGCGCTGCAGGATATCCTCACGACTGCTGTCGTCAATCACATATTCATTCGATGATATCGTCTTCCATTGTCTCATACGCTTCACTCTTTTCTTCCGGTTCTTCTCCTAAATAAAACGGGAACACCATATTTTCCCTGACATTCTCTCCACGCACCATATAATCCAGATAGATGAACAGGCATCCCGGCCTGCTGTCGGCATCCATTCTGATTCTGACATCCTCGACTCGCGGCTCATTGCGCATGATATCGCCCTCGATTTCACGCGCCATCAGATTGAGCATTGTGGCATCCGTCTGCGCAAATACATATCCGGTGGCGTTGCTTCCAAAATCCGGTCGCATAAAGCGCTCTGTCTTTTGTGTCATCAAGATCAAATAAATACTTTCCTTTACACTTTCTCTTCCCGACACACACACAAATCTTCCGGTGGTCGGATTCACCTGTGGCGGGAACTTCATGCCTGTTCCCAGAAATATTTCATCTGCCATATCAAAACCCATGCCTTTCCATCATCTGTTATCCGATTTTGACGGGCGAACCGCCGATTGTTGCCATTCCACTGCTTGTTGCCTTTAGCATGGAGGATGCTTCCATCACCAGGTTACCTCCCGTAAGTCCAAGCTTACCGTTGGTATTCACCGATGCGCTATCGCTTGCATCCACCTTAAATTTACCGCATTTGACACTGACGGTACCACTTTGTGCATTCATGATGACCTCAATATTGTCTCCGACCTTGATGGTCAGCTTATTGACTGTCTCTATCGATATATTCCCTTTTTCCGACTCAATGCAGATTTTATTTTTCTCCTCCTTGTCACTGATGAGGATTTTGTTCTTCTCGTTGTCCATAATGAACTGATGTGCCTTATCGGGTGTAAAAATGGAAATTTTGTCCTTCTTTCCCTTGCCCTCTTCATTTTCGACATCATCGAACTGAATCGTGCTTCCATTCTTCGTCACAATCCGCTTGATCTGGTTCTTCTCATGCACCGAGCCTGTCAGAAACTTGTTGCTGTCCTTAGGCACACAGCCAATCACATACGGTTTCTCGATATTGCCATGCTCAAAAGCGAGAAGTACCTGGTCTCCGACCTCCGGCAGGAAATAATGTCCCCACTCTGTCCCGCTTGAGGGCATCGCAAGCCGCGCCCATTTCAGCTCATTTGCCTTGTCATCGCGCACCGGTATCTGTACACAGATCCGCCCTGGCATCTGCTGGTCATAGTTTTTTGCCACGACACCGACGACAACACCGAGCAGACGGTTGTCTCCTGTCTCCGATTTTGTCACCTGCTTTGCAGCGATTTCGTCCATTATGTCATATAATCCCATATCGTATCCTCCTATAAGCCAAAGCCGCCGCCCATACCGCCTGCTTCATCCCTCTCGCCTGCCGATGCTGCCTGTCCTTCAAGTCTTGTCTCATAGGTTCCTTCTCTGGAAAGCACATGACGGACTCTGTTGATATAAAACTTATTGTCTGCTCCTTCTCCTAAACCCGAAAGCTCCACAAAATATCCCGGCTGCAGCTCAGGTATGCCGACCATTCCACACGCAAGCTTTCCATAACGGTATGACATTGTCTCCATCAGAGAATCTGCCCTGTCCTCTGCTTCCTCCTTTGAGGAGACCGTAGAATCAATATATACCTTCTGACTGCCGCTTAGCAATGGTTTTGCCTTGTTTCCCTGCGATATCTTATTGGAAAATTTCTTTTCTGAGGAGATGACCTTCGCCTTTGCGACATCCATACCTCTGACAATAATTTTCTCAACAAGCCCTGTCAGGTCATACGACACATCAAAATACGTCATACCTGTATTCGGGCCGATCTGCATGATGACAGTATCCTCGGACTTTGCCTTTCTGAAATACACATTTCCGCACCGCGTGAAAAACTCAAAGTTATTTCTCTTAGCGACCTTCACGACAAACTCATAATCGCTCTCCGCCACCATCTCGATGCTCTTATCCGTCACCTGCTCCTGACCGGAGCCTCCAGCTCCACCTCCTGCCGATGCGTTTCGCTGCTTGTCAGGTGTATCATCCACCTGGATCGATTTAATGATTTCTGAACCTTTCAGCTTCTCATAAGCGGTCTTGTTCAGAATCTCCGTCACTGCATCCGCATAGTTTTGCGCCATAAGCTGCCTGGAATAGCTTCCCGACATCATGATTCCCTTGACATCCATCGCCGTGACACGGATACAGGGAATATCCTCTTTCTCAAACAGAAAGTTCACCCCCGTGATCACCCCTGTAAATACGGCAGTGACACTCCCGGAGTATCCGAGATAAATATCGACCTTGGAGCCTAAAAAGATGAATTTTTTCACATCCTCGAACAGAAAGCATGCCTGTCCCATATCATACACATCAAAGATGCTGAACTCTGCCGTGGAAGCCTCATATCCGCTTGTCAGATCCACGATCACATCAGACAGGATAAACCGCCTCTTTTTTGTGCCAATCTCCTTGTCGTTGACCTTAATGACAGCCATCGGCTGATCAAAGGATTCATATTGTTTCTCCAGTTCACTAAAATCATAATTTGCCATCGTCTGCTGTTCTCCTGTCAGTTCAGATTAAAAATGTTGGAGGCCATATTATTAATACCAAAAACCGATTTTCCGGTTTTTTCCGAAAACATGTTTTCATATGCAGCGTCCCAGTATACTTCAGTGTCATACTCTGCTGTTTTTCCGTCACTTCCTTTAATCGGCTCTGACAGCTTATCCTGACGAATCTGCAGATTTACTTTGGATCGGATCGGATTTCCCTTTTTGTTGAACATGGTGTAGGTCACATCTGCACTCGTGATCTCACCCCAGAAGACTGTCTTGTTCCATGCAAAAATGACAAGTCGTGTATATGGATGAAACATTGCTGCTATAAAAAGCTCTGAAATATTCTTCACCGAGTATTCTCCTGAAAACATCTGCTTGGCGGCGCCTGCTATGCCACCAACGGATGCGATACTTCCATCCATCATAAAGGCATCGGTCAGATTGGTGTCATCAAACAGAAGCTCTACATTTAAAATCGTCTCCTCAGGCATGTTATAATTATGCATTCGTGTTACCGAACCGCCACCCACATTCTCATTTCGCAGTTCTCCTGCCCTTCCGTAATAGGTCAGCGTACTTGGGTTATACTGTACCTTAATCGGGATATATCCCGCATCATTTGCTGTTTTGATCAGTCCCTGATCATCCCCACCAAACATTGATGTAGCGATTCTTCCACCACTTTGCAGGCTGCCGGCAAGCGTTGCCAGATTCTTAGCACAATCTGTGCTTACACTGGAATTATTACTGTTCTTATCGGCTTTCGGTATTTTTTCAGGATTGAGAACCAGGATATATGCTTTGTTCACATTTCCTGTGATACTTGCACCAAATTTGTTGCCAACACTTCCCACCGCATTCATAAAATTGACTGCCATCAAATTCACCTTTCCTGTCTGTCAGTGCTCTAAATGTTGAGCAGATTGTTGAACATGTTGCTGTGTGCTGTTCCTCCCGCACTCGCGACCATTCCCTCTGAACCATCATCGCCTTTTACCGGTTTGGTGAGCTGTTTCATAATTTCCTTATACTGATTTTGCCAAAAGGGCGTATAATAGTTTCCCTTTTTTTCACTGCTTCCTGACGAAATCGTGATGTTAATCTCCGCTCTGATCGGATTTCCGTCCGTGTTGAACATCGTGTATTTGCCCTGTATGTTGTTCATCACGCCCCAGTAGCGCAGGTCGCCCCACTGAAACAGAACAATTCGATGATACTTATTTCTGAGTGCTCCCATGAATCCCTCAACAATGGGTTTTACCGTATATTCCTTTCCCACTGCTGACGATATCAGTGCAGATGCGTTTTTGAGTGTAGCTGTCGGAGACAATGTGAATTTTTCAAACATGAAGGCATCTGCATTGTTGGTATCATCAAATACGATTGTAAAGCTGATCTCTGCATAGGGATCAATCCCCTGCATCAGGTCACTGCCACTTGATGTCTTTCCCGAAGCATCATAGTTCGTAACGGGACGCATACCGCCCCCGCGCGAGGTAATCCGGATATCAGAAGGGTTGAACTGAACCGTGAACATTTTGTAATCAATTTTATTAATCAAATCAACTGCATGTTCAGAAAACCCTGCCGCCTGCGCTCTCTCCACAGTAACCTTTTTTGCCATCTTGTTTTTGAGATTCTCGAGTCCTTTATCGGCATTCTTCGCAATACCATATGTCTTTCCCAGCATGCCGCCCACAGCACCACCGATGCATTGATATTCCTTTTCATTGACTTCTTTTGCTCCCAAATCCGGGAACATCAGCACTGCCTTTGATACATTTCCAAGCATTCCCTGCAGATTGTCTTTTCCATTTTTCAGCGCAGTATTACCTGCTGTTTTGATAAAATCCATCTATATCACCTGTTTTCTATAAGCCTCTTCGCCGTCTCTCCGCGTCCATCCGCTTTTCCAGCTTTCCGTATACCTGCTCTGAAAGCTGACCTAATTGTTGTCTGACGTTCTGACTGATAAGCCTCTCAATCTCCTCGTTCTTTCGAAGTTCGATTTCATTCACCTTGTTGGTCACGACCTCATGAATGTTCCTTGTCTCATTCACGTGTTCCTTCGTCTCCTCAACTTCCACTCTCGTATTTCTGCCAATCTTTCGAAGTTCCTCGATCATTTCCTCGTCGAGCAGTGTCTCATTGCTCCTGTGGGTAAGCTCCGCTTCCGTAATGTTTCTGATATCCTGTTGGCGGACGTTTATGATTCTCTGAGCTGTACCACTCACACGCTCTACCTGTTTTTCTACATCGTGAATCAATGTTTCCGTAATCATTTCCCGCTCACGCTTCAAAGTCTGCTGCGCCTGTCTGTCCGTGAGGTTCTCAATCACCTCCCGAAGCACTGTCTGCTGTGTGCTTTGCAGGATCTCCCGCTCCTCAGACTTACCACTTCCGGGCACATCCCCTGATTCCTTGTAGATCAGTTCTGTTTCCGTGATTTCAGGCTCTGACAGGACTGTCTGTGAAACATATGCAACCTGCAGTTCACTTTCTGACACCTGTGTCCTTTCAGTAAAATCATGAATCAGTTCCTGTTCCTGAATCGTATGCTGTTCCCTTACTGTCTTTGTAAGTTCCCTCGCAATCTCCCGGTCAGAAAGTTTCTGCCCCGATGGTGTGAACTGCTCTATTTCCGATTTTGCAGGCTCTCTTTCCGGTGACTGATGCATCCTGTGTGGTTCGTTTTCCGACACGACTGTCATTTCTCTAAGGTCATGAACCAGCTCCTGCTCCTGTATATAATCATGCTCACGAATCGTTCGATTCCGCTCATCTGTTATTGTCTTTTCAATCAGGTTCTGTGTGACTGATTGTTCCGTGCTTCTAAGCTCATCTCTCTGCTCCTGTACCTCTTGCTTTAAGACATCCTGGACCTGATTAAAAATCACTTTCCTGTGCCCCACATCCGTAGTCAGTAGCTCCTCCATGACAGTATTTCTGACATCTGTATCACTTTTCTGTACAAGCGTCATCAAATCCTTTGTATCCTGTTGCAGCTTCTGACGCTCGATCTGTTTTGGAAGTGAAATCGTCCTTGTCAGATATCTGTCCGTCATTTTCTCGGCAATCGTACCCGTCTGTGTCCGAACATCCCTGTTGATGACAGACAGTTTCTCAAATACCTTGCTCTCAAGCGTTTCAAACCTGTGCTCCGTGCGTTGTCTGTTTCTTTCTTGATGTATCTCAAGCGTCTCTTTTTGAATCGGACTGTATTCGGAAATTTCGTTTTCTGACACATGTGTCACATTCTGTGTATTGTGCACAAGTGTCTCCTGCCCCATATCAATGTTCTCCTGTCTGACACTTTCACGCTCAATGCGCTCCTGCTCTACAAGATCACGCATCAGCATACTGCGTGCCGCCTCACTCTCAATCAGGCGCTGATACTCACTTTTGGGCTGTTCCTGCTGCTCCCTGATCTGCTCAAAGATCTGCAGCGTCTGCTCGTCAAATACCTGACTCAATTCCCTGTGATTGATCAGTTCCTGATTGGTAACAGTTGTCTCGGAGTTCATATACTCCTCAATGACCTCCTGCGGGTTCGTGATTGCCCGCATTGCATCCTCTCGCATCTTTTCCCTGTTGATGATATGCTTCTGGGATTTCGTGGGATTGATGTTGATCTGCTGCAGCTTTTTCAACCGTTCAATATTCTGCTGATTGATGATTTCAAGCTGCTGCTTTAAAAGCTCTTCTTTTGTGAGATTCTGAATATGACGGTTGTCCTGTTTGATTTCATTGATTATCTGTGATGCAGGCTCTGCTTTTTCCTGTCCTGTCTGTGACGGTATTGCCCCGTTCTCACTTTCTGACACAGACTCCTCTTTATGCAACAGTGGTTCCGCCTCTGTGACCTCGACAAAGGTACTGTTCTTCTCCGTCACCATGGTCTGCTGCGCAGACAGCTGCTTTAATACTTCAATCTCATTTTTCTGATATTGTTGTAATGTCGTGTGGTATGCGTTGTTCTCCTCTCGAGACACCTGCAGCGTATTGTGGAAGCTCTCAAAACGTCTCAGTGTATTCTGCGTCGTCTCATGGATGGCTCCTGCAAGCTGATACCAGACGTTCTTATTCTTCGTCAGCTCATCGATTCGCATGACATACATCTGATTGATCGTGTTGACGAGAACTGCCTGCACAAGCTGGCGGATCATACTATGACGATCTTCTTCAATTTCATTGATGTCACCAAGCTCGTATGTATTGACCTGATTATATAGTAATGGCTGTTCATTGGATACTGCGTAATTCTTCAGATTGTTCAGGATCATATTCTGTGCGGCAAGTGTCTGTTCACTCAACTGCATTTCCATGGAATTGATTACGCGATGATTGCTCCAACTGTCTGAAATATATTGTTTTACCTGCTGATAGGTATTGGCTGTGTGCAGTCTGTTCAGAATCTCCTGATGCAGCCAAAGCTCTGCATTGCCCGTTTGCGTTTTCTCTACAGTCTCCTTCTCCCGCATGTCCGTATGCGCAGTATGGTATTGCTTCAGTTCATGGAGCACATCCCCATCCGAATGATAGAG
This sequence comes from Lachnospiraceae bacterium, assembly GCA_017391545.1. Classification (GTDB taxonomy): domain Bacteria; phylum Bacillota; class Clostridia; order Lachnospirales; family Lachnospiraceae; genus COE1. Next base: position 6,664 of record JAFOYD010000015.1, on the reverse strand, counting down.
GTTGATCAGCTCATGAATGTTTTTTGTCTCCTCACGCAGAAGCTTCACCTGACTGATAAATTCACTGACATCCGTAACGCCAAGCTTTTTGAGCACAGATGTGACAAACACTTTATCCTGATACGTCATATGGTACGTATCTGAAACAAGAATGCGGTTTATGACATTGTTGATCAGCTCGATATTTGTATTCTGGATGTTGTTTGTGTTTTTCAGATTGACAAAAGAACCTTCATTTCCCTCTGCCAGATAGATTTCCGGTGGCACTGAAATAAAGTGAAGCATATCTTCCTCATTGATTCTGCCTGTCATCACTTTGTAGTTAGCAGTCATACGCTCTGCAAAATGATCACTTACCGTTACGATAGAGGGCTGTGCTGTCAGTGTAATCGGTTCCCGTATTGTAAGCATCGCCTTCTCCCCCCTTTAACATATCATCGCACACTTCCCATGCTATCACACTGTCGTGTCAAGGCATATCATCTCCCGATATGCGATTGTAATCGTATCAACTACCAGTTCGCTCTTTTCGGCGTTCAGTTCTCCATAATCTTTGCCGGTCACCGTGCATCCTGTAAACACATAAGTGCGTGCAACCGTACTCATATCCTTATAAACAAAAAGCATGACAGGCAAAATCAGCTCTGCACCAAGCGGAAGCGGGTCAATGAAATTGGGCATGGATGCGCTAGCCCCCTGACCAAACCCAATCGAGTAGTCCGACCCGGCATATCGCTCGACCTGGAACGTAAAAGGCTTTGAGATTGCCTTCCGTTTGATATGCACGTAGTCGTTGACGCCCCCCTCCTGAATGTAGTCAAACTCATTTTCCCTGCGCAAATTCTTGATTGCCCTGCAGGGCAGATCAAAGATGCCTTCCACACGAAGCACAAAGCTGAACCCCTCAAGCGGTGTATTATCTGCCATCTTTTCGCCCCCCTTCACTTATCGGTAATTCGTTGGTTTCATGTCCAATATGCTGACTTCTTTGTTTTTGTTCTTATTTGAGGGATTGATACTCTTGTGGATATCCGAAATTTCCCTGCACCATCTCCTGCGGCTCTGATGGTCAAGCTGCATCACATCCTCACTCGACCAGTGAAAATAATATGATATAAACGCCATTTCATGATAAAGTGCGTCTTTCGGATAGAGCTTTAACCCTCCATAGTAAAATTTACAGGCGTTTCAATCACCTCGCCGCAATGTGGGCATACCACCTTCATCATCGGTGGCTCCACATCATTGATTCGCTGGTACATATCCTGCAAAAATGCCAGGTCTGCCGTAAACAGATGCTCTACGACATTGGGCACGACCGTCGGAAGTCCCTCGATCTCAGTGATAACTTTTGCAAGAATCACAATTGTCAGGTACGATGGATTGCTAAGTACGCGCGGATCCCTTGTCGCACTGATTTCATCTCCTGCCGTGGCAAGGCGCATCTTACCGCGTCTGTGTACCACGCCATCACTATCCACATATCCTCTCGGAAGTGTAAATTCATATACTGTCTCCATAATTATTGATACCTCCACTTATTTTCTTTCTGCCAAAGAATACATAATAACCCTTATATTCAATGTCTTATAAGGATTCAAAGCGCTTGCGTACTATGAATCCTTATAAAACATCGAAATCCGGCAGCAGGGTTACCCCCCGCCGCCGAAATACAATATCCGATGATCAGCTTCCGGTCTTCATCATCTCAAGCCTCTCATAAGCAATCTCAACACTCTCAATAGCGACCTCGCTCTGCAACGCATTCAGATCAGGTCCTGAGTATTTGCATGCCCATGCATTCTTTAAAATCCATGTATTCTGTGTATTTCCGGTTGTCTTATCATATTTTGTCGCAGCAATACCATTGTTCGTGTCAATCAGCTCAATTGTGATATCCTGACGCGGCAATGCTGTCTTTCTGTCATCAGCAATACATCTTTCAATCCACTGCTTGAACTTAACATTTGAGGTAAATCCATATTTTAAGGTGATATTGCCATGCTTTACCAGACCTGATAATTTCACAGGAGATAAGAATTGGGAATTTCCCTGCCTGAACTCAATGACATCTGCTGATGCCTCGATTCCTGTTACCTCGCTGAATGCAGCATCTGCCTCATCTGAAGAAAGCTGCACCAAAAAATTCATTTTTGTCAATGGATATGCTAAGCCACTTCCATTGTCATATGCGGTTGGTGTTCCATCTGCCATACTAATCTACTCCTTTCACTTTCCAATATATACTTTATTCTTCACCGCCACCGGCTTCTGCAGTATGTTGTGTTACGCGGAAAACAACGAACTCTGCCGGGCGTGAAGGTGCAATACCGATATTGCAGACCAGTCTGCCGTTCATGATATCGTCTTTACTCATGGTTGAAGGTCCGATTTCAACGAAGAATGCCTCGGCTGCGTTACTGCCGACCAGCATGCCGTTTCTCCACAGTCCTTCGAGGAAGCTGGCAATCGTCATCTGTACTCTTGCCCAGAGTGTTGTATCATTTGGCTCAAATACAACCCAGTTCGTACTTGCCTTGATTGTTTCCTCGACAAAGATAAACAGACGTCTGACATTGACATACTTGAAGCTGCTGTTGCTGCTTGCTGTTCTGGCTCCCCATACGCGAATGCCCTGTCCCGGAAGTGCACGAATCAGGTTGATTCCTGCCGGATTTAAAATGCTCTGTTCTGCTGCATTGTAATTAACACTTAAGCCGGTCGCAAATACCGTCTCATTTGCCGGAGCCTTATGTACGCCGCGCGTTGCATCTGTTCTGGCATAGATTCCCATGATGGCTCCTGAAGGCGGTATGAAATCAGGCTTATTTGCAGACCTGTCAAAGATCTGTATCCATGGATGATACATGGCAGCGTAGGTACTGTCTATCATTTCCCTATACTCGAGCAGATCCTTTGGCTTATACAGATCCTTTGGCATATCGATGACTGCAAAGCGGCTCTTTAAATTCTCACACTGTCCTACGAGGGAAATAATGACCTCCGGAATGGTGATGCCCGGCGCTGCCAGAATACTGACATTCGTATTCTCTTCAAATGCTGCAATACCGGTTCTCTTTCCCGGTCCGTTATCCTCACCGATAAACGTGCCTGCCGTAATCTTGCCGATAGTGCCATCCTGTCCACCTTCCAGTGTGAACATTCCGCTTGTATTGCCCTCGCCAAGAATTGCTTCTACAGGATTCTGAATGGTATTGAATGATTCCACATTGACTGTAATCAGCTCACTGTTAGCCAGGCGATAGCTGATATAATTCGGGTTTGCCACATTGAAGCTTATGCCTGCATAATTTTCAGCCTCTTCACCATATCTGACACTCATGTCAGTTTCCACCAGATAGACCAGCTTTGTGGGAACGAGTGCTGTGTCGACAACTTCTTCTGCAAATTCTTCCTCAAAGGTAATGCTGTTGTCAAAGATCGACTTGATACGGTTGTACTCCCCGCCTGCCTGCACCAGATCTCCCTCACGGAAACCATCTACGGATTTTGCGATATAAGCATCACCATTTCTGCCGACAAGCTGCATCTTGCGCTTCGTCACTGTATTGAATGTAATCTGTATTCTATTGCCCCATTTTCCTTCATTCGCAGCCTCTACAGACAGGATTCCTTTCTGAGCAGATGCCTTTACTGCATCAGGTGGAATCACACGTACCACATAGCACATGCCGCCTCCGTTTGCAAAAAACTGTTCAACGCTCGGTGCCAGATAACGGTACTCGCCATATCCAAACTCACTGAGTGGTCCACCGAACTGTCTGACAAAATCCCTGTAGCTTGTCACAAATACAGGTGCACCTATTGTCTGGCCTTTTTCAGCCAATCCAACAAAACCTGCTATGGAAGTTCCTACGCCTTCCATGGTTCTTGGAGAATTATCATATTCTTCCACATATACTCCCGGTGAAAAATATTGTGCCATATTGTTGCTCCTTTCTCTCTACACCAGAACCTTTGTCTGTCCCGGTGATATCATTTTGATTGTTCCGGCTCCAAAGCCGCACAAAAGGGTTGCTTCATTGGTGAGACATGGGATCCCTCCCACCATTATTTTTGGATTTGTCGGAATCCAGGTTCCTGCCGGAACCATCGTGCAGGGCTGCGGGGTAAGCACTCCAAGGGCCGCTGCCGTTGCCGCTGCTACCGTAGGATTCGCCAGTGAGGAACACATACCGAAGGTCGCTAAATTCGCTCCCGGCTGCATATCCTGTATCGTCGCGATCGGTTTTCCCTCCGCAAGACATGACAACTGCGATGTGACCTGCAGACTGCATGGGCTTGTTCCAAAGGGACATGTACACTGAGCGCCTGACACTGCCAAAACTCCCATCCTATTCCAACCTCCTATCCTCAGGATGATCAAATGATATCCGTTTATACTTCGCGTTCCCTCTTACAACATAACGAACCAGATACTCTGTTCCGTTACCATCCTCTCTCACACGCAGCAGGTAATTCCCTTCCTGATCTGTCTTGCCGCGTATGATCCGTGTAACCTGTTCCTCAGGCTTGCAATCCCCAACCAGTGGTGAGAAGAGCTTTAATGTCAGCTTGTCCTTTTTCTGTACAATTCGAAATTCCTCGAACTGCATTTTGTCCTCATGATAGAGTGCATAGGTCTGCTCGTTCATTTCCTTTGCATTAAAAAGCTTAAGCAACAGCTTTCGTTCCACATACCCTGCCGTCTTTGCCCATGGATTGTGAAGTGGAATGGCATCGATGGATTCAATATCGCTTTGATTGCCCTCCATCGTTACCAGATCGGTATATCCATAGGACTTGATCTGCGGTATCAGGGGAATCTCTACCTCCGGATAATCCTCTGAGAGATTCGCATATGAAACTTCCGCCTCTGCCGGCAGATATCCTTTTACATTCACTTCCAGATGCATATCCTCTCTTCCATGATTGATCAGGATGTAGTATCCTGTCCCCCGTTCCAGGAGCACGAGCGTTTCTCCGTTTCCGCGAATCACTGCCTGCTTCTGTGAAACAGAATATCCTGTCGTGGTATCGACCAGATGTACGATCAGGTCAAGCTTAAAAGAAATATGTCCTTCTGCCACTTATTGCTGTTTCCCCCTTTCTCTGCCCATGAGATTAATGTCAAAGGATGCTTCATTAACCCTTGGAGGTTCTACCACAATCTCGCTGGATACGAATACGGGTGCCGCCTTATAGAACAGACTAATCTGATATGGCTTGTTGATTGCCTGCCACACCCTTACCTTCTCTTCAAGTGCTATCTTCGCCTGAGTCAGCACGATTGGAGGCTCTGTTGCATCCAGCCATGGTTGCAGTTCATGCGGATACACAGAATTGTTATCATTTACAATCTGTGCGATCCTTCCTATAATTTTTTGTATATCCGGTGCTTTTAATCCCATCTGGGAAGAACCGTTGATAAACACCATATAATAAAGACTATATGGTTTTGGCGGCCTTGTCAGCTGTACCCTGCCCTTGCGAATCATTTCGGGCTGGGACATCAGGTTTTCCTCCTTGATATCATAGAGGTAAAGACCTATGATATAGTCCACGTCCTGAGACGCAGGTGAGGAAATCTCAATATTATTAGGCGAGGGAACAGGTTCAGGACACATCTTTTCCCTCAGTGTACGCACAATATACGCGCTCACATCTGATATAATTGTATAGTCTGCCATTTCATGCCTGCCCCCTTACTTTAACTGTTCATAAATGTCAGCAATTTTGCTTTCAAGCTTTGGTGTAATCAGCAGTGCATACTGTTCAGAACTATCCAGATACCCTGCCTTCGCTCCAAAAAGCTTTTCGCTGTCTGCCGAAGAAATGTAAACCGTCTGCATAAATCCAGCCGGCTTTTCCAACTGATCTGTATTTCCACCTGTCAAAGTGTACTCCTGTTTCCGATTGGTAAACAGATAGTATTCACCCGCTTTACTGAGCGTGACACTGTAATGCGCATCGTCAAAAATATATCGGTAGCCCAGCACCTTTCCCACGGACTGCAGGGATACATATTCTGCTTTTTCCTGATTGTACTTTTTATAAACATACGGATTTCCACGATCAGCCAGCTTGTTCACATAGGAAAGTGCCAGCGCCTTTGCATCACTGTTTCTGTTTTCCATCGCATACTGGTCAAGTGCTGCAACGGTTGCTACCTGACTTGCGTCGTTACTGTCTTCAAATGATCCACCCAATATGTCCTCGATCAGTTCTGTCAAATCACTTGTAGATAACTGATCAGTCGACATTTGATCCAGTTTCTGCTCTGCATCACTTAGTTCTGCGGCAAGTGCATTTGCTGTGGATGCATCAAGTCCTGCTGAATTGTCTACCGCATTCTTGATTTCTCCAAGTGCTGCCTTTGCGGCATCCGGATCCAGCTCACTGACTGCCATAAAGGCTTCCAGCTTATTTGCGATATCATCAGGCAGTCCTGCCGAGCTGCCTTCATCCGAATCATTTCCGTCTCCGCTTCCGTCTCCGGCATCTCCACCTTCACTTCCACTTCCATCTCCAGCATTTCCGCTTCCGTCTCCGGTATTTCCACCTTCACTTCCACTTCCATCTCCTGTCTTTCCACTTCCGTCTCCGGCATCTCCACCTTCACTTCCGCTTCCGTCTCCGCTGCTTTCGCCTGTTCCGTCACTTC
>JAFOYD010000183.1 GCA_017391545.1 Lachnospiraceae bacterium | reverse complement strand
GGAATTACCTCACTGTCTGTTCCAAAATCAGTGATCAGTATTGGAGACAGTGCATTTAATGGTTGTACCGCACTTGCAGATGTCACAATACCGAAAAATACAATCAGTATCGGTGCTTCTGCGTTTGCAGGCTGTACATTTACGGATGTTACGATCAACAGCAAATGTTCGTTCCAGACAAACTCATTCCCATTTGCCATTACGGACAAGAATTATTATTAGTGTTTTTGACAGGGAGGCAACCGCTTATGAAAATGAAAAATGTAATGAAAAAAATAGCCGCTGTTTTACTGGCTGCTACGGTGTTTGGTACTTCTGTCAGCACGGATATCGTGTCCTATGCAAAGGGACCGACGTATACTGCGATGCAGGATGTGTATTATACAAAGGATAATTGTGTGGTATATGCAGAGCCGACATACACGTCGACCGTACTCACGACCATAGGCGCTAATATACCGGTGCAGGTGATCGGTGCATATTCCAACGGATGGTATCGAATCAATATCGGTGTGATTGCCTATGTGAAAATGGATTCCGTCACCTCAGCTGGTGCCATCGGACTGCCGACGAATTCAAACAGCCAGATTGCTGACGCACAAAAGACTGCAACAGAGCTTGGATATGAGTTTGTATATCTGCAGCTCAACAAGGAGAAAGTAATCAAGAAGGATATCTTTAACAGCTATATCGGGAAGAAAGCTATTTTGTATGCTAAGATTGATGACGAGGTAGGCGTATCATTCAAGATGCTTTACAATGATAAAGTTACAAAGGATATTGACCTCAAGTTTACAAAGTCGGTTTCAACGAGCCAGTTTGGCGGCAGAGTCGTTGAGTTCAAGTTTAATGATTCGACGGAGCTTTTGGGACAGATTGCAATTTTTCAGTTCAAGGAAGGATATGACAAGGCAGTTACGATTTTCCCTGTTGATCTTGATACAGGTGATTATGTGGAAATGAACACGTATTATACGGAGTTCAGTGAGTTTGCATATGCACCAGTGACACAGGTTGCAAGCATGAAGATCATAGAAGAGGAGATTCCAAATTCACTGACTGACAATCAGAGAAAGATCATGTCAGATCATAGAAAGGGAATCAAGTATCTATGTGATGACAAGGTTGACTACAGAGACAGTATTCGCAGTAGACTTCGCAAGGATACGGAATATGTAGATTATAATTATTAATGAAAGACAATAAAAAAATCGGGTGCGTTGGCATCTGATTTTTTTATTTGTCTCGATATGCTTGAAACTTAACATAATGTGTGTTAGTATCTACATTGAAGAATATATCAACTGTATTAATTCAAATAATACAGTTCGAAAAATAATCAGGGGGCTTCCATGTTGGAGAAAGCAAAGAAAAAATCCGATACGGTCATCGTGGTCAAGGACTTATACAAGGTTTACCGTATCGGAGAAAACAGAGTACGTGCCTTAAATGGCGTAAGCTTCAGCATCAAACGGGGCGAGTTCTGTGCCATCGTTGGAACGTCAGGTTCGGGCAAATCAACGCTTTTAAATATGCTTGCAGGTCTTGAGAAACCTACAAAAGGCGAGATCATTATTGCTGGGGAGCATATGGAAACAAAAAATGAAAACCAGCTTGTCAAATTCAGACGGGAGCATATCGGCTTTATCTTTCAGTCATTTAATCTGATGGGAACGATGAATGCTGTCGAGAATGTAGCGCTTCCTTTGACCTTTCAGGGAGTTTCGAGGAGAGAGCGTATAAAGCGTGCTAAAAAGATGGTACATTTGGTGGGACTTGATAAATACTGGGATCACAGACCAAATCAGATGTCAGGAGGACAGCAGCAGCGTGTCGGTGTAGCGCGTGCACTGGTCGTGAATCCGGAAATCATCTTTGCTGACGAGCCTACGGGTAATCTCGATTCCAATACATCAAGGGAAATCATGAACCTGATGCAGAACGTTGTCAGAAATCAGCATCAGACGCTGATCATGGTAACGCATGATAATACACTGGCGAGCTTTGCGGATAAAATCATTCGGATTGTGGACGGCAAAATCGTTGACATGATAGATAATACGAAAACCAATTTGGGGGAGAGTAATGAGGAGGAGATTAGAAATGAAGAAGTTTAAAAGCCTTTTGATTGTGATAGCAGCGACACTGTTGCTGTGTGGAAATACCATGATGGTATGTGCGGAAGAAAATTCCAACACAAATAATATCTATGGCAGTCCAAGCGATGAATACGCATCAGACGAGTGGAAGAATCAGATTCGTGGGGAGCTGAACCGCTATTACAGTGATTTAAAGATGCTCTATAAGATGACGGATGAGAAGCTAAAGCGCATGGATAAGATCTATAACAGTGCCATGTCGTACATGCAAAACGCTGCTCTTACGATGACAGAGTTGACGGCATATGAGGCTGAAGTAGAAGGCTATTTGGAGGAAATCGCAAAAGAAAACACGACAGGTACAGAGAAATTCCTGATGCTTTCCAATGAGGTCCCGATTTTAGACACAAAATATGGTGAGCAGACGTTTGTCGTATTGTCTCTGATCAATCTGGGTAAAACAGATATTACTGATGTCGTTGTGACACCGACTGTTTCTAATGACAGGACGAAGTGGCCATTTGACATTAATCAGGCATACGATGCACAGTGCATACAGATCATACAGGCAGCTGATAATACAGAAGACGCATATAATAGGCGTATGGATATCGGATGGTACTTTAATGTGAGGCAGGATGTACTGACAGGCTGTTATCCACTGACTTTCCATGCTACTTATTATCAGAATGGGGCATTGGTCGAGACAGATATCACTACCTACATCAATGTCAAGGGTGCAAAGCCGAATGAGACACTGATTAAGGATGAAAATAAGCAGAATTCCAACCCTCGTATTATTGTTACCGGATACAGGACAGAGCCGGAGACTGTATATGCAGGTTCTATATTTAATCTGACTGTCAGTGTTAAGAATACATCGCAGCAGACGACTGTAAAGAATGTCCTTTTTAACATGGAGGCAACCGTAGAAGGAAAGGATGCAGATGCGACATACGCTGCATTTCTGCCCACATCAGGTTCCAGTTCGGTATATACCGAACAGATTGCGCCGGGACAGACCTACGAAATGAGCATTGAGATGGAGGCGAAGTCAGACCTTTCGCAGAAACCATATGTACTTACTGTAAATATGAAATATGATACAGACGAACAGATCAATCTGTCAGATACTGCAAAGGTGTCTGTTCCAATCAAGCAGGAAGCAAAGATTGATACAGGTACGGCTGAAATCGTGCCGGAATCGATTGCAGTAGGAGAACAGTCAAATGTGATGTTCAGTGTTTTCAACACAGGTAAGACAACGCTTTATAATGTAAAGGTGACTTATGAAAGTGAAACGGTAGAAAGCGGTATTACATATCTTGGAAACATTGCACCCGGTGCGACAGGAAATGTTGATTCAATGGTGACAGGTATTTTGCCTGATGCTGGTGAGGGCATCGTAAAAGCTGTGGTAACATATGAGGATGAATCGGGAAATGAATCACGCATTGAAAAGAATTTAAACCTCTATGTGTATGAAATGGTGATGGATGATCCTTCCATGATGGAAGATCTGCCAATGGAAGTGGAAGAGCCTGAAAATAAGGGAATTCCGGTTGTGGCAATCATTGGCATTTTGGTTGTGCTGATCATTGTGATTGTTGTCATCGTCATACTGATGAAAAAGAGAAAGGCAAAGAAGCATAAGGAAGATATGGATTTATTGGATGAGGATGATGTATAATGAAACTCTCTGATTTATTGCTTATGAGCATATCCAGTCTGTGGAAAAGAAAGTTGCGTACGGTTCTGACGGTGTTGGGTGTAGTAATCGGTATCACTTCAATTGTTGTCATGGTGGCACTTGGAAATGGACTGAAGGAGTCCATGCTTGAAAACTATTCAAACTACAGTTCTATGACACAGATTGAAATAAGCTCAGGTGGGTATTATTCATCTGACGGTGGACAGGGCGAGGAAAAACAGTTAAATGACGATTTGGTAAATGAATTTCTTGCCATGGAACATGTTGAAGCTGTTTACCCAAGACTCAATTTTTCGGCGCTCGCTAAGTCGGGAAAGTATTTGGCATGGCTTGATCTGACAGGGGTTACAAAAGAAGAGCTTTCGACATTGAAGCTCACTGCCGGCCAGGGACAGCTGCCGGATTCAGACACAGAGCTTCAGTTTTTCTATGGAAACAATGCAATTACGAACTTTTATGTGGAAAAGACGAATTCCTATTATTGGGATACGGGGGTTGTGCCCGATATCGATCTCATGAAAGATCCGATTTTTGTGATATTTGATACGGATGCGTATTGGAATTCAAAAGGAGGAAGTAGCGATGGCGGCACTCCGGTGAAGCAGCCTAAAAAGTATGTGATCAAAACAGCCGGTGTCATGGAGGGAGAAGTTGGTGAGTGGAACAACAATTTCAGTCAGAGTGTGATCTGTGATATGGATGCGCTGAAGACGGAACTGAAGCGTGTTTTCAAGAAAAATGTCGTTCCGGGACAGCCGACCAGAAAAAATGGAAAGCCATATAATGAGTTGTTTTATTCGACACTGATCATACAGGTCGATGACATGGAGAATGTTACGCCACTGACGAATACGCTGAAAGATTTAGGATACAATGCATACAGTTCCGCAGAGTGGATTCAGTCTGAGATGGACAGTATGAATACGATACAGGCTGTTCTGGGAGCAATCGGTGCAGTTGCCATGCTTGTAGCAGCCATCAGTATCACGAATACCATGATGATGTCAATTTATGAACGTACCAAAGAGATTGGTGTCATGAAGGTGCTCGGCTGTGACATTCACAATATACAGGGACTGTTCCTGATGGAAGCTGGATTTATCGGTTTTATCGGTGGTATTGTCGGTGTGGGATTTAGTTATTTATTAGGCTTTATCATCAATTCGCTGATGATGTCAAGTGGTATGGGCGATTCGATGGGAATCACCGGTGCAATATGTCGTATTCCGATATGGCTGGGACCACTTGCGATTGTTTTTGCCATATTGATTGGTATGATTGCAGGTTTCCTTCCATCGCTTAGAGCGATGAGGCTGAGTCCTCTTGCGGCGATTAGAAATGAATAATTTTATAAAAAGACTTCTGTTCCAACAGAAGTCTTTTTTGTGTACTTTGACGGATTCACAACATATAATAATACATCAAGTGTAACCAGGAAGTTCCTAGTGTTACCATCAATGTATAATATTGCGTGGGGATGTAAATGGACAGAGTTCGTAGAATGATTGGCTGTGACAGCAGGGAGGTCATACCATATACCGGAAAGGGAATCTATGTGGGAGTCTTGGACAGCGGAGTGGCATCCCATCCTGACTTAAGAGGCAGAATTGCAGCGTTTAAGGATTTTACGTCAAATAAGAAAACCCATTATGATGATAATGGGCATGGAACGCATGTGTGTGGAATCATTGCCGGAAGTGGCATCGCATCAAAGGGCAGGTACAGAGGAATTGCACCGGAGTGTATGCTTGTGTGTGCAAAGGTTCTGGACAAAAAAGGTGGAGGAAGCCTGAAAAATCTGATCAATGGACTTGAATGGATGTCAGGGTTTGAGCATGAATACCCGATTCGAATCATTAACATTTCCATAGAGATGGAATCGGACGAGAACATTGATCGGGGAGACTGGGAGCAGTTAAGAGACAATCTGCAGCAGTTGTGGAACCGGAATGTCATTGTCGTGGCGGCGGCAGGAAATAAGGGGCCAAATCCAATGACGCTTTCGCCAATCGGGGAATGTGGAGGTTGCGTATGTGTTGGCTGTCATGATGGTGATTATACTGGTACCGGAAACAGGCTTTGTAAAGAATATTCAAGCAGGGGACCGGGAAAAAGTGCGACAGGAATGAGCATAGCCAATCCGCTGAAAAAGCCCGATCTTGTGGCTCCGGGTACAGATATTGTTTCCTGCAATTCAAAATACACAGTTACACCATATGTCGCTAAGAGCGGGACTTCAATGTCTGCGCCTGTTGTGAGCGGAGCATGTGCACTGTGCCTGCAGAAATATCCAAAGCTTTCCAATGCGGAGCTTCGAAGGATGTTGCTTGCTTCTTCAGCAGATTTGGGGCAGAGCTGGAGCGTACAGGGAGCAGGGATGCTTCAGATTGACAGACTGCTTGACGGGAACATCATATAGGTGTAAAAAAAGACCGTAAAATTTAGGGGTTTATATTGACACGAACTGTATAATTGTATACAATGATACAAAAGTACGCAAGAATGTAAAAAGGAGATAGAATACATTATGGAGAATAATAGTGAATATTTTGAGAACCGACCGGTTACCATGAATGAACATAACAATCTTTTGCAGATTGAGGAGCATATGTATCAGCTTCAGGATGTAGAGAAGCCAAATGCGTTTCGAAATATGTTCCCATATGATGAGATACCAAAGATTCCTTTTAATGATAGGGTAGTGCCACATAATATGCCAAAGGAGATCTGGATTACAGATACGACGTTTCGTGATGGACAGCAGTCAAGAGCGCCTTATAGTACAGAGCAGATTGTGACAATTTATGATTATCTTCATAAGCTTGGTGGTCCCAATGGTATGATCCGCCAGAGTGAGTTTTTCCTTTACAGCAAGAAGGACAGAGATGCCGTATATAAATGTCTGGAGCGTGGTTATCAGTTTCCGGAGGTCACATCATGGATCAGGGCAAGCAAAGAGGATTTCAAGCTGGTTAAGGAAATCGGTCTGAAACAGACGGGTATCCTTGTAAGCTGCTCAGATTATCACATTTTCCTGAAACTGAAGATGACAAGGCGTCAGGCAATGGAGCATTATTTATCAGTGGTAAGGGATTGCCTTGAGGAGGGCATCAGTGTAAGATGTCATCTTGAAGATATCACAAGAGCAGATATCTATGGCTATGTAGTACCGTTCTGTCAGGAGCTGATGAAGTTGTCAGAGCAGTATAAGCTGCCGATTATCGTACGTGCCTGTGATACCATGGGATACGGAGTGAATTTCCCGGGAGCAGTTATTCCAAGAAGTGTGCAGGGCATTATTTATGCAATCCATACGCATGCAGGTGTACCACATGAGTGGATTGAATGGCATGGTCACAACGATTTCTATAAAGCAGTGTCAAATTCTACGACAGCATGGCTGTATGGATGTTCAGGTGTCAATACGTCACTGTTTGGTATCGGTGAGCGTACAGGTAATACTCCGCTTGAGGCTATGGTATTTGAGTATGCACAGTTGAAAGGTACCTTGAACGGTATGGATACAACAGTGATTACCGAGCTTGCAGAGTACTATGAGAAAGAAATCGGATATCATATTCCTTCAAGAACACCATTTGTGGGAAAGAACTTCAATGTGACAAGAGCAGGTATTCATGCAGACGGATTGCTGAAAAATGAGGAAATCTATAATATTTTTGATACAGAGAAATTCCTGAACAGACCTGTTCTGTGCGCAGTGTCGAATACATCAGGACTTGCGGGTATTGCCCACTGGATCAATACCTACTTTAAGCTTAAGGATGATGAGAAAATCACGAAATCGAGTGAGCTGGTAGCATATGTTAAGGCATGGGTAGACAATGAATATGAGAGTGGGCGTGTAACGGTTCTGACGGATGACGAGCTGCTTTCAGTCATTGATGAGGGATGCAGTACACTTGGTGTTACGCTCAAAAAGGACTAAAGGCAGGTGGCAGTGATGGGCGAATATGATGTTAATCAGGATGCATCAGATAAGTATTCGTTGAGAGGCAGAGTATTTAAAAAAATCAGAGGAGACATTTTGGACGGCCGTTATCAGGAAAATGATGAGCTTAGGGAAGCAGCAATAGCGGAGGAACTTGGCGTGAGCAGAACGCCTGTGAGAGAGGCGTTCAGGCAACTTGAGCTCGAAGGACTGATTCGCATTGTTCCCAATAAGGGAGCATATGTGACGGGCATCTCATCTTCGGATGTAGCGGATATTTATGAGATCAGGTCATTACTTGAGGGCTTATGTGCCAGATGGGCGACCAAAAAAATAACAAAAGAAAAAATCGATGAGATGGAAGAGACAATCTTGTTAAGTGAGTTTCACTTATCAAAGGAACACTATGAGCAGCTGATCGATTTGGACAATCGTTTCCATATGCAGCTGTATGAGGCATGTGGAAGTAAGATGCTGATTCATCTGCTGAAGGATTTCCATCAGTATGTGCATAAAGAAAGACAGCAGACACTCTCATCCTGGGAGCGGAGCAAGGCTGCAGTCGCTGAGCATAAGAGCATTATGGAGGCGATACGCGATGGGAATGCAGCACTTGCAGAAAAACTTGCTGACGAACATATTTGTAATGCATATCAAAATATGGTAAAATGCGGATTGAGTGAAGAAAAAGAATAAAAATAACAGGAGGATACTAATTATGGCAAAAATTCAAATGACAACCCCTTTAGTAGAGATGGACGGAGACGAGATGACACGTATTCTGTGGAAAATGATCAAGGATGAGCTGATTCTTCCGTATATCGACTTAAAGTCTGAATATTATGATCTCGGTCTGGAGTACCGTAATGAGACAAATGATCAGGTAACCGTAGACTCCGCAGAAGCTACCAAGAAGTATGGTGTAGCTGTGAAGTGTGCAACCATTACACCAAATGCTGCAAGAATGACGGAATACAATCTGAAGGAAATGTGGAAGAGCCCTAATGGTACAATCAGAGCGATGCTTGATGGTACAGTATTCAGAGCGCCAATTGTTGTAAAGGGCATCGAACCATGTGTCAAGAACTGGGAAAAGCCGATTACACTTGCAAGACATGCGTATGGTGATGTATACAAAAATACAGAGATCAAGGTACCGGGACCGGGAAAGGCAGAACTTGTATTTACTGCTGAGGATGGTACAGAGACCAGAGAGCTGATACACAATTTCACAGGAGCTGGTATTATACAGGGCATTCATAACACAGACAAGTCGATTGCAAGCTTTGCACATGCATGCTTTAAATATGCATTAGATACAAAGCAGGATCTGTGGTTTGCTACAAAGGATACAATTTCTAAAAAATATGATCATAACTTCAAGGATATTTTCCAGGAGATTTATGATGCTGAGTACGCGGAGCAGTTCAAGGCTGCAGGCATTGAGTATTTCTATACACTGATCGATGATGCAGTAGCCCGTGTCATGAAGGCAAAGGGCGGCTTTATCTGGGCATGCAAGAACTATGACGGTGATGTTATGAGTGATATGGTAAGCTCTGCATTTGGTTCACTTGCCATGATGACATCCGTGCTTGTATCACCTTCAGGTGTGTATGAATATGAAGCAGCACATGGTACAGTACAGAGACATTACTACAAGCACTTAAAGGGTGAGGAAACATCTACAAACTCTGTAGCTACAATCTTTGCATGGACAGGTGCTCTTAGAAAGCGTGGTGAGCTTGACGGTCTTTCTGATCTTGTCGATTTCGCTAATAAGCTTGAGCAGGCGACCATCAAGACAATCGAGGATGGAAAGATGACAAAGGATCTGGCACTGATCACATCATTAAAAGATGTAACAGTACTCAACAGTGAGAACTTCATAAAGGCAATCAGAGAAACATTTGATGCGATGTAATAAAAAATTAGTGGGCAGCGGAAAGGCTGCCCATTTTTATATTATAGCGATAATTCTTTGATCAGGCTGTTCATTTCATAATGCGTAAGGACTTCCTTTAAGGCAGCCTTGTCAATCTTTAGCCTGAAATCCTCAAGAGACTGGGGGATTTCGATATCGTCTTTCATCTTGGCAAGCGCATGGCTTAGATATACGGTATCCTTATTTTCCTTGAGTGCTTTCAGTGGACTTCGACCAATTCCAAGATACTGTTTCCAAAAGTCAGATAATGACTTTTCCTTTTTCTTGTCACCCTCGCAGTCATCGATTGCCTGATAGATCGCATCCAGGGAATGATATTCGTTCACGAGTGGTGCAGCGGCTGATGATACGCCCTTGCAACCTGGGATGCCGTCTCCGGGATCACCGGTGATGGAGAGCAGAGTGACGATATCCTCAGGATAGACACCTTCCTCTGCAAATACGATATCGGAAGTAAATTCAAAGATCCCTGGGGGGAGTGTTTCGTACCCGTCTTTTCCGGCATATAGTCCATAACGCTGCTGCATATCTTTTACCTTATCCTTGTCCGCGACACGCCACAGCCTTGTGTAATCACTGACGAGCTGGAAATAGTCATGATCCTTTGTCAGAATATATGTTTCGAGTTCCGGTGATTCAAATTTCTTCACTAAAGATGCAGCAAAATCGTCTGCCTCGTAGTCCTTGTCCATGAGAACCTGACAGCCGATTTTTTGTAAAAGGTTTTCCATCGCAATAAACTGTTCTTTGAGTGGTGCAGGAGTTGCTTTTCTGTTTGCCTTGTATGTCTCACCTCCCGGTAAAGTCCGCCTGAAGGTGTCCCTCGAAACATCAAATGCAATTGCTACATAATCCGGCTTTACTTTTTTATAAAGTGAGATCAGTGTTCTTAGCATGGTGAAAAGCGCATTTGTATATTCCCCCGATGAGGTGTGAAGGATTTCGTCGTAATGCTTTTCCTTTTCCTCATCCGTTTTTGCGAAAAGAACAGATTTGGGTAAATTGCCATAGTAAGAAGTGCTGAGCATTGATGAACCGTCGATGATTAAAAATTTTTCCATTTGAGCCTCCCATTTGCTTTTAGCTGCTTTGTAATACTACCATTGTACCATAAAAGTAGAGGTATGGGTGTATTATTTTGTGTAAAGCTTGAAAAAGCAAGATGCTTCGCTTATAATGATTTCATCATTGGTGCGGAAGGGGATATGCAATATGGAAAAGAAGAAAATGAAGATTCGTTCCTATGGACTGATAGCAGCAGTTGTATTTGGAAGCATGGCTGTGATTCTGATTGCGATAAATATTTACAATAAAAAGGACAATCCGACAGACTGGCTTGTGTATTCAAAGTCTCTGGATAAGGTAGCAGTCACAGTCGATGGTCAGAAGCTGACGTTGAGGGATATGGCATTCTATATTGCCTATGATGAGGCGATGGTAGAAGAGCAGGCTGAAATATATGATGCGGAAAATACCTCACGATATTGGAATGTCATGACAAATGGCGTGTTCATCAGACAGCTTTCAAAGGAAAATGCCATGAAAAAGGCAATCCATGATGAGGTGTTCTACCAGATGGCAATGCATGATAATCTGGAGCTGACAAAAGAAGATGAGGATACAATAGCAGAAGTACAGCATATGTTCTGGAACAGTATCATGTATGAGGATAAGCAAACAAGGCTCGGTGTTTCTCAGGAAGACCTGAATACAGCCATCCGGAAAATCGGTATCGCACAGAAATATCAGAGTATATATGCGCAGCTTGAGCAGACGGATATGGAAGCGTATGATATTGGGAGCGAAGCATATGAGAATCTGCTGGAGGAGCATACCGTTCAGATCAACAAGGCTGTATGGGAACGGGTCAACTATGGTGATGTGACTCTTGAGCATGACAACAGCATTTTCCAGGAATAAAAAACAAGAGAAGCTAAAACAGCCTCTCTTGTTTTTTATTCAGATAGTTCCTCCCATTTTTCATAGAGGATTTCAAGTTCCGCAGTAATTGATTCCTGCTCCTTAGCTATTTCCTGAAGCTTCGCTACGTTCGTGGCATTTTCAGGCTTTGCCATTTCAGTATCAAGCTCGCTGTTTCTGCTTTCGAGCTTTTCAATCTGTGCCTCGCATTTTTTCAGGTCATTTTCCTTTTTACGGGCAATTGCCTGACTTTCTTTTTGCTGTTTCCAGTCAAGCTTTTGTGCTGATGGTTCATTTGCAGTGGCGGCAGGAGCAGTGTCTGACACAGGTGTCAGTAAATCTTTCTTTTCCAGATAGTAATCATAATTCCCTATGTAATTGACAAACTGCTGCTGTGTGAGTTCAAGTATGCGGCTTGCAGTTCTGTTGATAAAATATCGGTCATGGGATACATAGAGTACGGTTCCTTCATAAGCATTCAGGGCTGTCTCAAGGATTTCCTTTGAGGTGATGTCAAGGTGGTTGGTCGGCTCATCCAGGATTAAAAAGTTCGCTTCAGAGAGCATCAGCTTTGCGAGTGATACACGCCCACGTTCGCCACCGCTAAGTGCACTGATCTTTTTAAATACATCATCACCTGTAAACAGAAAGGCAGCAAGCGTATTTCTGATTTCAGTGTTCGTCAGATAAGGGTAATCATCACTGATCTCTTCGAAAAGAGTCTTGTCCATGTGCAGGACATGATGCTCCTGGTCATAATAGCCGATTTCCACATTTGCTCCGAGTTTTATGGTCCCGCTGTCAGCAGGAATCAACTCATTGATGATTTTTAAAAGCGTTGTCTTGCCAGTGCCGTTGTCTCCAATAATAGCGACATGTTCTCCGCGCTTGATTTCAAATGAGATGTTCTCGAACAGATTCTGATTTCCAAAGCTTTTAGATAGACCCTGAATCTGGAGCACATCGTTGCCGCTTGTCTTGTGTGGGGTAAGCGTCAGTTTCATGTCGGATTTTACCTCGGTTGGTTTATCCAGACGCTCCACTTTATCCAGCATTTTTTCGCGGCTCTCGGCACGTTTGATGGATTTCTCACGATTGAACTGGCGAAGCTTATCAATGACCTCTTCCTGGTGCTTTATTTCACGCTGCTGGTTTAAGTAAGCCTTCATCTGTTCGGCACGCAGATGTTCTTTCTGAATGGCATAATCCGAGTAATTGCCGTTAAAAGAGGACACAATACCATTGTCAATTTCGATAATCTTAGTGGCAATCCGGTCCAGAAAATACCGGTCATGGGATACGATGATCACAGCTCCTTTATAGTTCAGAAGATACGTTTCGAGCCATGCGATCGAGTTAAGGTCGAGATGGTTGGTCGGCTCATCGAGCATGATCAGGTCAGGCTTTTGCAGCAGGAGTTTTCCCAGTGCCACGCGGGTCTTCTGACCACCTGAGAGCGTGGCAACCTTTTTGTCAAAATCCTCTTCGCCAAAGCCAAGACCATTTAAGATGCCAATGATTTCGCTTTTGTAGGCGTAACCGTTGATGGTCTCAAAACGATTCGTCAGGCTTGTGTATTTTTTCAGCAACAGCTCCAGCTCATCGCCGGAGACAGACTTCATGTCAGCTTCGGTCTGGCGGATTGAAGCCTCGAGGTCCAGCACCTCCTGTTTGACTGTCAGCAGTTCATCAAAAATCGTATTCTCACTGTCGACTGCCTGATGCTGTGCCAGATAACCAAAGTTTTTATCCTTTGCAAAGGTCACAAGTCCGTCATCAGCGGAAAGCTGTCCTGTTATGATTTTAAGAAGGGTCGATTTGCCTGCCCCGTTGATGCCTACGATGGCAGCTTTTTCATAATCTTCTATATGAAAAGATGCATTTTTTATGACATGATTGTCAATAAATGTCTTGTCTATATTACTGCATGATAAAATCATGGGAACCTCCTTGGAATATATTGAATAATCGTCTATATTATAAAAGAGAATCTCGAGAAAAGCAAGATTGGTAAAGCCCTGCCAAAAATAATTGACAATGATTTAACAATGTTGTATACTTGCATTAAATAAATCATTACTTTTTTGGCATATTTGTACAGAAGGTACTGAACCGTTACATATTATTATTTCGGAGGTGGATGATCGTGGATGATAAGAATATATCACAGGCGGTTGTCGCAAGACTTCCCAGATATTACCGGTATTTGGGCGATTTGAGGGATAGCGGTATCGAGCGGATATCCTCACAGGATTTAAGTAAGCTGATGAAGGTCACTGCATCACAGATCAGACAGGACTTTAATAACTTTGGTGGATTTGGTCAGCAGGGCTACGGATACAATGTAGAATATCTGTACAACGAAATAGCCAGGATACTTGGGCTAAATGAGAAGCATAATCTGATCATTGTGGGTGCGGGCAATTTAGGACAGGCACTCGCAAATTATATGAACTTTGAGCGGAGAGGGTTTATTGTAAAAGGAATCTTTGACAATGATCCGGATTTGTATGGTAAGGAGCTTAGAGGAATTCATGTACAGCCGGTAGAAAACATTGAGCAGTTTATAAAAGAAAACGATATTGATATTGCGGTGCTTACAATTCCCAAAAACGGTGCCGTCAAAACAGCAGAGCTGCTGGTAAGATGTAATATTAAGGCAATATGGAATTTTGCACATGTGGACTTAAATCTGCCGGATCATATTGCTGTGGAGAATGTACACCTTTCCGACAGTCTTATGAAACTTTCCTATAGTATTGTTAATGGAAACAGATAATATGCTGATTTTTTAACGATAAAGATACTGAATCGTTACCGATTTTTTGAAAAGAGGGTGAGCTGATGGCTTTGGAGGAAGAAACTTTTCGAGAGGCTCTGGTCGGCAAAAAGATACCTATTTTGACACTTGATAATCAGTGGCATAAGCTTTTTACCCAAACTGGAGATAATGATGAAATCCATGATCTTGAGGAGAAGCTCAATGAGCTTTTAAAACGTCAGGGAAAGTTGAATACGGAAGTAAAAAGTCTTTCTTCATACAAAAAGAAACTCATGCAGGAGATTGTCTCTATTATGGAGCTTCCGGACAGTTCTGCGAAGGAGAAAAAAATGTCCGAAAACAAGCGTATGATTGAAGAGGCTAACCAAAAGCTGGACGACTACAATGATGAGCTTATGGAACTTCCGAAAATGATTGACGATGCAAATCTGGAACTGATGCTTGCTACGATGCGTGTTTGTTATAGCAAAATACAGCAGAACATACAGGACATCGAGGCAATCAATAAGTGGGTATCTGAGTTCAAGGTGCTACTTAAGAGAAAGATACTCCTGAAACAAAGTAAGGAAATATGGAATGATGAGACCTATTCGTATATGCATGCGATTTTTGGTCCGGATGTCATAGAGATGTTCGATATGAAATACAATCCTGAAAATGTATTGCAAAAAGAGTGACACTTCAGGTGCTGAATTATTGTCAAAAGAATTGAACGACTAAAATACTTCCAAATCTGGATAAAAGGTTTGGGAGTTTTTTATTTGTAATAATGAAATAATGTGCTATACTAATAGGAGAAAAACCATACCTTTAAAGGTACTGAATAGTTTCAAAAATGAAGCGAAAGGCTGGAATGCTTTATGGAATATGTGTTGACAGCGGCTGAAATGAAAAACAGTGACAGTGCAGCTATTAATGAATATGGAATTACATCGCTTGTTTTGATGGAACGTGCAGCATTGCAGACTGCACAGACGATTATAGACAGATATGGCACTGACATTTATGTTGGAATCATGGCAGGAAGTGGCAACAACGGTGGCGACGGCATTGCAATCGCCCGCATTCTCAGGGAATATGGAATACGTGCTGAGGTTAATATGATCGGTGATCTTTCTAAGCTTTCGCCAGAGACAAAGGTGCAGCTTGAGATTGCAGAGAAACTGGATATTCCGATACATAATGGGGTGGAGCATACGCTTTATGATGTGATTGTGGATGCGATTTTTGGAATTGGCCTTACGCGTGATGTGACGGGAAAATTCAGAACCGCAGTTGAGGCAATCAATGCTTCAAAAGCTGCAGTGGTATCAGTGGATATTCCATCAGGTGTCAATACGGATAACGGAAGTATTATGGGATGTGCTGTAAAAGCTGACATTACTGTCACATTTGCATATAGAAAGCTTGGAATCATGCTGTATCCCGGTGCATCCTGTGCTGGCGAGGTGATCTGTGCGCCCATCGGTATCCCTAAGGACGTTACAGAGAATAAGAGAAGCGGAGTCGTGACATTTACGGATGCAGAAAAGGATTTGAAGCTTCCGGGAAGAAATCCGGCTGGAAATAAGGGAACCTTTGGCAAAGTACTGCTGGTTGCAGGAAGTAAAAATATGGGCGGTGCATGCTACCTGTCTGCTTTAAGTGCATTCAGAACAGGTGCAGGCATGGTCAGAATTTTTACGGCATCGGATCATCGGGAGAGCCTTTTGAAAAAGCTGCCGGAGGCAATCGTTGACACGTATCTTGATGACGGGAAAGAAGAACTTCTGGAGGAGGAGTTTCATGCACTTGCAGCCGCAATCGACTGGGCGACTGTAGTGGCTGTCGGACCAGGGATTTCAGTATCACCTAAGGCAAAGACAATCCTGGAAATGATCCTTCAGAAAAGTAATAAGCCGATCGTTGTGGACGCAGATGCATTGAACCTATTGGCACAGAATGAGTTGCTTTTGAGAAGCTTTGAGTTCGGACGGAGGAAAAATGACACAGATGTCATATTTACACCACATTTGGGAGAATTCTCAAGGCTTATGAAATATCCTGCAACAGAAATCAAAAAGGATATTATATCCTGTTGCAAATCGTTTACTAAAAAATATGATGTCTCCCTTGTATGCAAAGATGCGCGAACGATTGTTGCCAAAAGAGGAAAGCTTACTTATTTGAATTCCAGTGGCAATGATGGGATGGCGACGGCTGGTTCGGGTGATGTGCTTACAGGCATTATAGCAGGACTTCTGGCGCAGAAACTGAGTGGATTTGAAGCGGCAGTCATGGGTACATATATACATGGACTTGCTGGAGACCTGGCAAGGACGAAAACGTCTGCTTATTATATTATGGCTCAGGATATTATAAAGTCTTTAAAAGATATATCGTGCATATACAGCACAGAAAAGAGGTACGAGTAATATGAAGCATTATGACAGAGCATGGGCAGAAGTAAATCTTGATGCGATTTTATTTAATATAGAGAGCATCAAGAAGAACATCAGTGATCATACGAAGATTATCGCAGTGATCAAGACAGACGGATACGGACATGGTGCGGAGCACATCGCTCGAATCCTTGAAAATGATGACAAAGTATGGGGATATGCAGTAGCGACAGCAGAAGAGGCATTTGCGCTTCGGGACAGTAACATCAGAAAGCCGATCTTAATATTGGGATATACCTTTCCATACAGCTATGAGCGATTGATTAAAGATGATATACGCCCCACTGTATTTATGCTGGATTCGGCAAAGGAGCTTTCTGATCAGGCTGTTAAGAGTGGAAAAAAGTGCAGGATACACATTAAGATCGATACAGGCATGACGAGAATTGGTATTCACCCGGATGATGATGGCATCGAGCTGATCAGGCAGATCGCGGCGCTTCCCGGACTTGAAATAGAAGGCGTGTTCACGCATTTTGCTACCGCAGATGAGGCTGACAAGACAAAAGCGTATGGTCAGATGGAGCTTTTTAAAGAATATGTAGAGCGAATCCAGCAAGAGCTCAAGCTGGATATTCCTATGAAACACTGCTCGAACAGCGCAGGCATCGTGGAAATGCCGGAAGCGAATATGGATGCGGTGAGGGCAGGCATTATTTTGTATGGATTGTGGCCTTCGGCGGTGGTAAAGGCAGACAAAAAGATAGAGCTTGAACCTGTGCTTTCTCTGAAATCAAGGATCGTCTATATAAAAACTGTTCCGGAAGGGCAGGAGATCAGCTACGGTGGAACGTTTACGACAATCAGAGACACAAGAGTGGCAACGATCTGTCTGGGATATGGGGATGGTT
This sequence comes from Lachnospiraceae bacterium, assembly GCA_017391545.1. Taxonomy (GTDB): domain Bacteria; phylum Bacillota; class Clostridia; order Lachnospirales; family Lachnospiraceae; genus COE1. The sequence continues at coordinate 9,972 of JAFOYD010000183.1, read as the reverse complement.
ATCCAAGAAGCCTGTCTAATATTGGACATGTTCTGGTGAAAGGTCAGAAAGCACCAATTTTGGGTCGTGTGTGTATGGACCAGTTCATGATTGATGTGACAGATATCGACGCAGATATCTGCGTAGGCGACAAGGTAACGCTGATCGGAAAAAGTGGAGATGAAATGATTACCATGGAGGAGCTCGGGGAGCTTTCAGGCAGATTTAACTATGAGCTTGCCTGTGATCTTGGTAAGCGTGTGCCAAGGATTTATAAGCTCGATGATACGCTGATTTACGAGTAACTCATCAGATTTCATATTATATTATTTTTTGACTGAATAAAAAACACCGATGTGGAAAGAATAGTAGCATAAAGAAGTAATCTTAGTTACGAATTTTCCAGAGGTGTATGAATATGAAAAGAGGAGATATCTACTATGCAGATTTAAGACCGGTTGTCGGCTCTGAACAGGGTGGTATCAGACCGGTACTCATTATACAGAACGATGTGGGAAATAAGCATAGTCCGACAGTGATCTGTGCGGCCATTACTTCCAAAATGAACAAGGCAAACCTGCCGACGCATATCGAGCTGAACGCGGGTAATTATGATATGGTGAAAGATTCCGTAATTTTGCTTGAGCAACTCAGAACAATTGATAAAAAGCGTCTGAAAGATAAGGTATGCCATCTGGATAATCCAATTATGCAGCGGGTGAACAGAGCCTTGCAAATCAGTCTTGAGCTTGATACATAAGGCTTTGGATATTGACGTTTTTAAATAGTAATGCTATATTAGTTAGGTGTAGCCTGCAAAAAAGCAGTTTACACCTTACTTTTTTATATATTCAAAAGGATAAAGGAGAGAATCAAATGGATGATGGAGGGGCTTCGGCCTGTAGTATAATACTGTTTTTTGGATTGCTATTTATTGAAGCGATACTTACAGGGTTTCATAAGGCAATCAATTTCATGAATGAAAAAGAGATCGAACGCAAAGCGACAGAAGAAAAGGATAAGAAGTCGATCTTGTTGAATCAGATCATTGTGCGGTCTACGATCTATGTCAATTCGATTCAGATGATTAGCACACTGATTGAGCTGGTGATGGGCTGCTTTTTCCTGCCAAGATGGACAGCCATGTTCAGAATATGGCTTTTAAAACTGTCATTTTTCAAGGAAATCAGTGATTTCGCGTTAGGATGGATCGCGCTGATTTTGGCTACGGTCTGTCTGATGTATGTGCTTCTGACATTTGGTATTCTTTTTCCGAAAAAGATCGCGCAGAAATATCCTGATGCGTGGGCATACCGGTTTATCTATTGGATTCAGTTCCTTCGCACAGCACTTTATCCGCTCACGGGCATTGTTGCCATCTCTGCGAATTTTATGCTCAGGCTGTTTGGCTTGAAAAATACAGATGAGCAGGCAGACGTGACGGAGGAAGAAATCATCTCAATGGTCAATGAGGGACATGAACTCGGTGTTCTGGAGGCCGGTGAGGTCGAGATGATTACCAATATCTTTGAATTTGGTGACAAGAAAGCAAGCGATATCATGACGCACCGCAATAATATTACAGCAATTGACAGTAGCATGCCGTTTAAGGATGCATTGTGCTTCATGTTAAAGGAGAGCAACAGCAGATACCCTGTATATGAGGAGAATCTTGACCATATTGTTGGCGTGCTGTATCTGAAGGATGCCATGCGAATACATACTTCAGATGAGAGCCTGAACCAGCCGGTCGGAGCGATAGAAGGACTTGTCAGAGAAGCAGTGTTTGTGCCGGAGACAAAAAATATTGATGACCTGTTCAGAAGCATGCAGTCTGAGAAAAATCAGATGGTGATTGTCATGGATGAGTATGGACAGACATCAGGTCTCGTTACCATGGAAGATATACTTGAGGAAATTGTTGGAAATATCATGGATGAGTATGATCCGGAGGAAAATCATATTGAGAAAATGGGTGAAAATGAATATGTCATCGAGGGAATGACAAAGCTTGAAGATTTAGAGGAACGCTTTGGGATTTCATTTGGCGAGACGGAGTTTGAGACACTCAACGGATATATCATCTCGAAGTTAGACCGGATACCGGACGAAAATGAAAATTTTGAGGTTGAGGTCGATGGATATAATTTTAAAATCGTGAAAGTAGAGAAAAATGTGATACAATCTGTACTTGTCACAAAGATAGCACAAAAAGAGCAGCCGGAGTCAGAAACAGAGACAGACGATGGTGCTTTTGAATAAAATGTAACTATGAGGCTACGAAATGGTTACAATCAATAAAGTTTTACAGATAAAGGAGAAATAAAAATGTCAGGACATTCAAAATTTGCAAACATCAAGCACAAAAAGGAAAAGAACGATGCAGCAAAAGGTAAAATTTTTACAATTATCGGAAGAGAAATTGCAGTTGCAGTTAAGGATGGCGGACCAGATCCTGCCAATAACTTCAAGCTTGCACAGGTGATTGCAAAGGCAAAAGCAAACAACATGCCAAATGATACCATTGAGCGTGGTATTAAAAAGGCAGCAGGTGATGGAAATGCAGTGAACTATGAGCACGTTACATATGAAGGCTATGGACCAAATGGTATTGCCATCATTGTAGAAGCGCTTACGGATAATAAGAACAGGACAGCGGCAAATGTCAGAAGTGCTTTCACAAAGGGCAACGGAAGCATTGGTACACAGGGATGCGTATCTTTCATGTTTGACAAAAAGGGACAGATCATCATCGATAAAGAAGAATGTGAGATGAGTGCAGATGATCTTATGATGATCGCACTTGATGCAGGCGCTGAAGACTTCTCAGAGGAGGAGGACAGCTTTGAAGTCATTACTGCACCGGATGATTTTGATGCAGTTTACAAGGCTTTGCAGGATAATAAGATTGAAATGGCAAGTGCTGAAGTTACAATGATTCCTCAGAATTATGTAGAACTTACAGATGAAAATGCGATTAAATTCCTCAATAGAACACTTGACCTTCTCGACGAGGATGATGATGTTCAGGCAGTATATCATAACTGGGACGAGTAATACATGGTAAGAATTACAAGCAGTAATTTCTCAATCACACAGATCTGCCAGTCCGGTCAGTGCTTTCGGATGAATGAAATGGAGGCACAAGGCGGACAGCGCGTCAGCCTGGTCGCACATGGCAGATACATGGAGATTTTGCAGTCAGGCGATGACATCTGCTTTGATTGTACGCAGGAGGAGTATGATGCCCTGTGGAAACATTACTTTGACATGGAAACGGATTATGCAGAAATTATTGCGGGTATCGATGCGGATGATCAGTATCTGACGTCAGCTGCTGCGTTTGGAAATGGAATTCGGATTCTGCGTCAGGATTTGTGGGAAATGATTATTTCGTTTATTGTTTCCCAACAAAACAACATTAAGCGAATACGCAGGTGCATCAATTTGCTGTGTGAACGATATGGTGAAAAGCGTGTGTCAGGTAATGGAACAGTATATTATGATTTCCCAACACCGCAGGCGCTTGCAAATGCGACACTCGAAGATCTGTATGCCTGCAACCTGGGATATCGCAGCAGATACATTCATGAGACAGCCAGCTATGTGTGGCAGGGTTGTATTGATTTGGGCAAGCTGTATGAGTTGGATTATGTCGGAGCGAAAGATGAGCTGCTGAAGCTTTGTGGAGTTGGTACGAAAGTTGCTGACTGCATCTGCCTGTTTGCGCTTCACAAAACGGATGCGTTTCCCAGGGACACACACATTAATAAGGTTCTGACTGCACAGTATCCGGGTGGTTTTCCATTTGATAAATATGCCGATTGCAGCGGAGTTTTGCAACAGTATATTTTCTATTATGACCTGATGGGAGTGCGTTGATGCTGTTTAATGCTATTTGTGAAAAATCTTCTTGCATTACAGTGGATTTTGTGGTAAATTATAAATGTTGCGAAAACGAGATGGTCCTCTGGTACGAGTCATAAGTATATAAATGATGTAGAAGTATTAAGAACGTCGAATGATTAAGGAGGCAAAAAATGAACGAAATTATTAAGGAAATTGAACAGGAACAGTTAAAGGCAAATGTTGACAGCTTTAAGGTTGGTGATACTGTAAGAGTACACGGCAAGATTAAAGAGGGTAACCGTGAGAGAGTCCAGATCTTTGAGGGTACTGTATTAAAGATTCAGGGCGGCAGCAACAGAGAGACTTTTACTGTTAGAAAGATCTCTAATGGTGTTGGTGTAGAGAAGACATGGCCTATGCATTCTCCTAACGTAGAGAAGGTTGAGGTTGTTAGAGCTGGTAAGGTTAGACGTGCTAAGCTTAACTACTTAAGAGATCGCGTTGGTAAGAAGGCAAAGGTTAAGGAACTGGTAAAATAATAATTGGTTCGCGGAACGGAGCTTGGAGACAGGCTCCGTTTTTTAGTGCACACAAGTAGAACAAGCCTACTCGATTACTTTTGATGAATCATGGTTCAAGTCTTGAAATAGTACAGTAAATTGCGTATAATGTTTTTATATGAGCTTTTATGTAACTGCAAATAAGACTTTTGGAAAGGTATATTGATGGCAAGAAGAAAAAAGGAATTGACCTTTTATCAAAAGAAGAAAAAAGTAAATATGGCTGTTGTCAAGGAAATACTAAGTTGGATTTTCTGGATTTTTGCATCCATGCTGATTGCAGTTGTGACTGTTTTCTGCGTCGGTATGAAGACAAGTGTCATTGGTTCTTCGATGGAGCCGAGTCTATACAATGGACAGGATATTTTCCTTAACAGATTGGTCTATAAAGTAACTTCTCCCAAAAAAGGTGACGTTATCGTTTTTCTGCCAAATGGAAATGAAAAATCTCACTATTATGTAAAGCGTGTCGTGGGAGTGCCTGGAGATCAGCTCTACATAAAAAACGGCATTTTATATGTCAATGGTGAGTCTGTCGAAGAGTATTTTAATGACAGGATCGCAGAGCCTGGAATTTTGGAAAATGAGGTTGTCTTAGAGGATGATGAATACTTTGTGATTGGTGATAACTGCAACAGCAGTGAGGATAGCCGGTCAGCGAATATTGGTACAGTTAAGAAAAGCTACATTATAGGAAAAGCATGGATGAAGATGGCTGCGGGTGACAGCGATATGGGATTTATTGAATAGGTAATGAATCGTTATGAATAACAGAAAGGCATGGTGACAGATGGCAAATTATCAATGGTATCCGGGACATATGACGAAGGCAAAACGAATGATGCAGGAGGATATCAAGCTGATTGATTTGGTGATCGAACTGGTGGATGCGCGTGTACCTTTTAGCAGCAGAAACCCGGATATCGATGAGCTGGGTAAAAATAAATCAAGAATTATTCTTTTGAATAAATCAGATTTGTCTGATACAAGGAAAAATAAGCTGTGGATGGAATATTTTACCGGAAAGGGATTTCACGCAGTAGAGATTAATTCAAAGACAGGAGCAGGCGTGAAATCCATACAGGGCGTCGTACAGGAGGCATGTAAGGAAAAAATTGAGCGTGATCGGAGAAGGGGCATTATTAACCGCCCGGTTCGCGCGATGGTAGTAGGCATTCCAAATGTGGGAAAGTCTACATTTATTAATTCTTTTGCCGGAAAGGCATGTGCCAAAACCGGAAATAAACCCGGAGTAACAAAGGGTAAGCAGTGGATACGACTAAATAAAGGGCTGGAGCTTCTGGATACACCGGGAATCCTGTGGCCTAAATTTGAAGATCAGACAGTGGGACTTCATCTGGCAATGATTGGTTCTATGAATGATGAGATCGTGCATCTTGATGAGCTTGCATACGAGCTGATCAAATACATGCGAGAGGAATATCCCGGACTTTTAGAGAAACGGTATGATATTGAGATACCTGAAGATCAGGATGCATATGATACCATAAAAGCAATATGTGTGAGCAAAAAATGCTTTTTAAAGGGTGAAGAACTTGATATTATGAAAGCGTCTTCAATGGTGGTGGATGATTTCAGAAATGGAAGAATCGGAAAAATTACATTGGAAATACCACAAGAATAATAATGAAAACAGGGGAAAATAAAATGAAAAATGTATTGAAGGAAATATTGAGTACGAGCGTTTATTTGTTATTGGTATTGTGTGCTGCATACCTGATTGTCACATATGTAGGGCAGAGGACTCAGGTGAGCGGAAGCAGTATGGAGAGTACTTTGAGTGATGAGGATCATCTGATCGTTGACAAGATATCATATCGTTTCAAGGATCCAGAGCGATACGATATTATTGTATTTCCTTTTCAATATGATCAGGATACCTACTACATAAAGCGAATTATAGGGATGCCAGGTGAAACAATTCAGATTGATGACAATGGAAATATATACATTGATGGTGAGATTCTGCGGGAAAATTATGGACGTGAAGTGATCAAGAATCCGGGAAGAGCAAGTGAACCAATTATCCTCGGTGATGATGAGTATTTTGTGATGGGAGATAACCGTAACAACAGCTCGGACAGTAGAGATCCATCAGTTGGCAATATTCACCGCAAAGATATTATAGGCAGGGCATTTATGAGAATATGGCCATTGTCAAAGTTTGGAATATTGAAACATCAATAGCAATACCTTTATATATTTGAAAGGATATGGGACAAGGTGGAAAAGAAAATAGGAGAAATCAAAAATGAATTAAAGGCAGCAAGCGAGAGTGAGCTGCCTGTTTTTGTTGAAAGATACGAGAATGATGAGCGCAGCGGCGTACAGGCATTAGTGGAAAAAGCGAGAAAGAATATTGACGCTCTGAAAAAGGAAAGACAGCGTATAGAGCAAATGAAGCAGTATGAAAAGGAATATGCTTCTTATGGATATATCTGCGGTATTGATGAGGTTGGTAGAGGTCCGCTTGCAGGTCCTGTGGTAGCGGGGGCTGTGATTTTACCAAAGGATTGCAATATCCTGTATCTGAATGACTCCAAGCAGCTCAGTGAGAAAAAGCGTGAGGAGCTTTATGAGGTCATCATGAAGGAGGCTCTGGCGGTAGGTATAGGCTATGCGTCACATCAGAGAATTGACGAGATTAATATTTTGCAGGCGACCTACGAGGCTATGCGTCAGGCGGTCAGCAAGCTATCTGTCAAGCCGGATATCTTATTAAATGATGCAGTTACAATTCCCGGTATCGACATCAGGCAGGTGCCGATCATAAAAGGGGATGCCAAGAGCGTGTCGATTGCTGCTGCCAGCATTGTGGCGAAGGTCACAAGGGACAGGCTGATGGTGGAGTACGATCATGTATATCCTGAGTACCACTTTGCAGACAACAAGGGATATGGTGCAGCAGTACATATCGAAGCATTGAAAAAATATGGACCAACTCCGATTCATAGGAGAAGTTTTATCAGAAATTTTATTAATTTAGAACAAGAGTAATGCTGGGAGGTTCAGCCTATGGACAGCTTTTTATCAGGTTTTTCACACAGTTATGGTGGAACGCAGGTAGGACAGGGATATGCAGGAAATGTAGGCGCAATGGGAAACACAAATTCAAGTGCCTCACAGAGCGTGGACGTGGCGCAGTTACAGCCCGGTGATACCTTTCAGGGTGAGATTGTGTCCGTCAATGGTGAAGATGTGCAGATTGAGCTTGCAAATGGTCAGTATATGGCGGCTAAGCTTGAGCGCGATGTACAGCTTGCCATTGGACAGGTACTCAATCTGCAGGTACAGTCCAACAAAGACAACAGGATCGTGCTAAAGCCTGTATATGACAATAATGCCCAAATGCTCAGAGTGGGCGAAGCGGCACTGCGGGCAGCGCATCTGGCGGTGAATGACAAAACGTTGTCACTTGTATCAAAGCTGCTTGAAAATGGCATGTCCATCGATAAGAATACATTGATGAACTTTCACCGTTTGTCTTTGCAGAATCCCGAGGTAGAGCTGGCGGACATCATAAAACTGAATAAGCTGCAGCTTCCAGTCACAGAAAGCAATCTCACACAGCTACACAACTATCAGAATATGGAGCATAAGCTGCTGGATGGAGTCAGGGAGGCTGCTGATGCCATATTGAACGCATATGATACCCTGATCAATGGTAAGAGCGCCTCAACAAGCCCGAGGATTGTGGTAAATCCTAATACTGCGCCAAGCCAAATGAGTGCAGGAAATACAGGTGCCATGGAAAATGTAAATGTGGTGGAAAATCAAAGCGCTGTTGCAAATCAGATTTCTGGCACGGGACAGAATATGCTGCCAGGACAGACAGCACTCGAAAATGGTGTAAAATTTATGGAACAGGTACTGTCACTGCTGACAGATGAGGAACAGCAGGGCACAGTTTCCTCAAATCAGCAAATTAGTAACTTGGGAACACAAACAAAGGGTGAAGATGGTTTTATTAAAAATGATACAAGTGTCATAAATTCAAATATTTCAGAAGGAAAGGCGCAACAACAGGCAGATGCCGCCTTACAGGCTCATGACGACCAGGGGAGGATACAACAGGAAGTAGAGAACCAAAAACAGCAGGGAAGGATTCAGCAGGAATCCCCTCAGGCAGAGATGAAAGCAGACATTAAGGCATTGCTTGGCCAGTTAAAGAGTGAGAAAGCACAGAATATACCTGATAAACTGATTACATTGATCAATGATGGAAAACTTGATCTGAAGGGCATGAAACAGCTTTTATCAGATTCTGGTGAATTTGGCAGGCTTTTGACCGCAGAGCAGAAAGCGGCAGTCTTTTGCTCGGAACCGTTTCGTGAGATGCTAAAAAATGGACTGCAAAAACAGTGGACTTTGACACCACAGGAACTGTCACAGCAGGGAAAGGTCGAGGAGTTTTACCAGAAGCTGATGAAGGAAAGCAGTCAGCTCTCACGTATGATGAATGAGGCGATGCAGGAGAGTGGGCAAAATACAGGCGGTGCACAGGCACGCGCGATGGCAAATATCAGTGAGAACGTGGAATTTATCAACCAGATGAATCAGATGTTTAATTATGTTCAGCTTCCCCTGAAACTCAGCAATTCGCAGGCTCATGGGGACTTGTATGTCTATACGAATAAGAAAAATATGGCGCGCAGAGATGGCATGTTGACTGCCTTTTTGCATCTTGACATGGATTATCTCGGTTCCCTTGATGTGAGCATATCACTTCAGACAGAGAAGAATCAGGTCACAACGAAATTTTACGTGGATGAAGATTCATTTGCACTTGTGGAGGAGCATATGGGCGAGCTGGCACAGAGACTGTCCAGGAAAGGCTATCAGTGTAAAAATATGGTGGTCGAGAAGGATGAGGATAAGACAGTGCTTGAACATCTTGAGGAGCAGACGGCAGGTACCAATGCGGTACTGAGCTATCAGACTTTTGACACAAGGGCATAATGATTAGGAGATGCGGGTATGGCAGACAAAAATGACAAGAAGATAAAGCAGGCGGTAGCGCTGGAATACGATCCGGCTGACAACGCGCCAAGGGTGATCGCCGTGGGACGCGGGGCGCTTGCGGATAAGATCATTGAGCAGGCAAAACAGTCAGATGTACCGGTTCACAGGGATGACAAGCTTGCAGAAACACTTTCAAAGCTTCAAATCGGGGACATGATACCGCCGGAGCTTTATGAAGTGGTGGCAGAGATCCTCGTATTTGTCGATGGCATGGATAAGATCAAGGCAAAGGTCGAGGCACACCAGAACGCGAAAAAGCATTAGGAGCAATGGATGAATACAAGAAAAAAGGGTGCAGAGTATGAGGAAAAGGCCGCACAGTATTTGCGCAGTCAGGGCGTACATATTCTGGAATGCAATTACAGGAACCGTCAGGGTGAGATTGACTTGATTGGCAGAGATGGTGAGTATCTGGTGTTTTGTGAGGTGAAGTACCGAAAGGATAACGCAAAAGGAAGTCCTGCGGAGGCTGTAAACTACGGAAAACAGAAAAATATCTGCAAAGTGGCAGATTATTACAGAATGATTCACAAGATCGGTG
>JAFOYD010000182.1 GCA_017391545.1 Lachnospiraceae bacterium | reverse complement strand
TATATTTCTTTTATCTGACATATTTTCCTCCATCTGACTTCAAAACAATTATTTATTTAAAAAACCCATGCGTTAAACACATGGGTTTTCCAATTACTACATATTACATTTTTGCAAGCATCTGCTGTATTGTGGGGCGCTTCTTATCATGCTTACCAAGGCTTTTTGTATCTATAGTCAGCACTCGGGCATCAAAGTATGATGTTCGAGTCAACTGATAATGTTTTGGCGCATTCAGCCAACTACTCCGGTCAAATTTCTCATAAACTATTCCGTTGCTAACGGATATATTTTTCCTATTCATAATTTCACCTCTGCTAGCATCATTAACAAGTTTTTGTATAATAAAATCTATTTTATCATACTATATTAGATTTCGTCCTGCAACAGAAAATATGCAATTTTTTTGCTTTATTTTTTCTTGTCCATCAGCTGCGGGTCTACATCGTTGATTCTGCTCATGGCTTTGTAGTACTGGCTGGCTGCCGAGGTGGAAACCTTCATCTGCCGGATCTCCTTGCGTCTGTTGTTGATGGCAAGCTCCATGGCATTCTTGTTTCGCTTCTCCTGTACCTCGATCGTTGCCCCTTTCGATACTGCCTCACGGATCAGATCCTGCAGGACAAGTACCTGCTCACGATACTGTTCCGGATTCGCTGCCACCGCATCCTTTACAATCTCATATGTCGATGTGAATCCATCGTCAAGACGATTGATCTCGTCAATCAGCTCCCCTTTTTCATCCATGCTTTTGTCGAATTTCTGCATGTCAAAGGGTTTCTGAATGGCAATATCGAGCTGGCGCTTGTCCAGCTCGATAATCTGATCCAATACTACGATTTTCTTTTCAAGGCTTTCTATCATTATCTGTATGTAACTTTCCGTCATGCCTTACCTCCGTATTATGCCTTTGTATTTCTGTCTTCTGTTCATGTCCCTGTCCTTGTCGTAGGAACATATCCCATCGCATTGCGCTGTCCTCCTGCCACTCTTGCCTGTGCATTCGGATTGCTCTTGTCGGTCGCCACCTTTTTCATGACTTCCTTCCAGTTGTCACGCATGGAACGCAGATGCTTTACGACCTCCTCCATGATTTCAGCATCCTTTGCAATGTTTGCCTCATGACATCTTCTCAGAAGATATACATATACATTCTCAAAATCCTGCCATACCGGATATTTCTTATCCAGTGTATCACGGAAATTCTGGATGATCTTCTCCACTTTTACAATGTTTTCATGCGCTTTTGCCGGGTTCTTGTTCTCCATCGCCACGATGGCAATATTGCCGAATTTAATTGCTCCCTCATACAGCATCAGCGTCAGTTCCGCCGGAGAAGCTGTCATGATTCTGCTATTTTGATACTGGGCATAACCGTTTTGTTTCACCATACACTCACATCACCTTTCACACTACTAAATTACTAATTACCTAACATACCCGTTATTGAGCTTGAATTGGACTGAAGCTTTGCAAGTGCCGTCTCCATTGCAGTGAACTTGTCATACCACTTATCCTCATAGTCATTGAGTTCCTCTTCTGCCTTTTTGATCTTGCTGGTATAGTCATCATAGTCCTTTTGCAGCTTCTTGTCGTTGTACACCTTGTATACACTGCTGTAATCGCTACGCTCCATCATGACCTTATCGATCTTGGTATACATATCCTTGAACACATTCGCAAAGAACTCTGCTGAACCGTCAGGATCTGCCGTGATGGCAGCTCTGAGCTTGTCTTCTTTGTCTTTGGTATTCTCATCTTCGGAATCGCCATCAATATGATATGCATGGCGCTCATTATCCTTTGACAGAAAATAGCTTAATGTCCCAATTCCATAATCGGACAAGTGCTTCGTATGCTGCTTTTCCCATGCCGCATATTCACTGGCTGTCATGGCTGCCTTATCTTCGTCACTCAGGTCGGATGTCGTTAGATATCCTCCCATCAGTGAATTGATCATGGAATTCATAATGCTGGACAGGCTGGAATCCTTGCGCAGGAGAGATCCTTTAATCTTATCTTCCCACTGCTCCACTTCGTCATCGGTCATGGCTTCCTTCTCATCATCCGAGAGCATATTGTACTTTCTGGCTGAGTCTGCATTGTAGAGCTTATCCATCTCATTGATCAGTTCATTGTACTCTTGGAAGAAATCCTTGACCGTATTGTAGATTCCATCAATATCTGTTGACGTAACAAGTGATATCTCTTCATCCCCATCAGTCGTACCAAGGGCATCGATCGTCAGACCATTAATATTAAATGTATTTGAGTTTGAAGTAAACTCTGCACCATTGAGCTCGATCACTGCGTCCTGACCCTTGATTCTGGTAGCCTTTGAGCCGTTCGCATATGTGATGCTGTCATCAAGTCCAAGTATTGATAACGCATCTCCACCATTCACATTGTCAATCGTAAAGTCATTCTCAAGTCCCATTTCCTTGGAGCTGATGAAAAATCTCTGGTTGTTCTCATCAAAGTTGGCATTGACTCCCGCTTCCTTGAGCTTTGAGACAAAATTATTGATGGTCATATCGCTGGTGAACTCAATCTCTGTGGTCTTATTTATTTTCTCGCCACCCTCAGCCGTTTTTGTCACACCATTATCTTCATATGTTTCGCCCTTCGCAAGCGTGACCTTTGCTGTGACACTGATCTTTTGTCCTGTCAGACTGCTATTGATCTTCGCAATATTGTTTGTTCCTGCCAGCTTCGTGCCGACATCAATCTTAGCGCCTGTCAGATATCCGGTCTTTGCCAGCTGATTGATCTTCAGGGTCTGTGTTCCGTTAACTGCACTGCCGTTTGCAGTTATTTTCGCCTTTGTCGTATCTGAGCTTGTTGTTGTCTTTTTCTTGAAAGAACCTGACAATCTGAGATTTGACAAGGTATTGCTGTACAGGTTGTAGATCTTGGCATTCAGATCCTGCCATGCTGTCTGCTTCCACTCCAGCTTTTTCTGTTCATTTTTGAGATTATCGACCTTTGTCTGTTTCGTCTTTACCAGCTCTTGAACGATGGTCTCTGTATCCATACCCGAATACATACCCGTTAGTCTCATTCTGTCTGACATATCAATATACCTCCGTTTTTCCTGCTCCTTAATCAGAGCTTTTCATCTACCAGAACGCCCGCTAGCTCCATGCATTTTGCAATCATATC
>JAFOYD010000181.1 GCA_017391545.1 Lachnospiraceae bacterium | reverse complement strand
TGCATTTGTGTGCAAAATTGATAATCGACTAGCGCATCAGCTAAAAAATAATCGGTATTTGTGTGAAAAAGTCTGACGATATCACTCTGTTTTTTGTTTAATAAAATAATTTAAAAATTCGGAATGATATGCTATAATGTTAGAATGAAATTGGAATTTTTTAAAAATTATAAAAAACTAACTAAATTACGTGTTCCAAATCCATGGAAGAAAAGCCGCAGACAAAGTGCACTTGAAAAGCAGGATGTACTTGAACGGCAGGAACCGCAGTCTGTAGAATTCCGCTATAAACTGTATGGAAATATTCTTCTGAGAAATGGAGCGCAGTGCAAAAGGGGAGGTAACAACATGGCAAATCAACCAATTATCGACAAGGAAATGTTCAAACGCAGCGTGCAGTACAACATCAAGACGCTTTACAGAAAGACACTTGATGAAGCTACTGACCAGCAGATCTTTCAGGCAGTTTCCTATGCTGTCAAGGATGCCATCGTAGACAACTGGATCACAACACAGGAGGCATATGACGAGAAAGATCCCAAGATTGTCTATTACATGTCCATGGAATTTCTGATGGGACGTGCGCTTGGCAACAATATGATCAATCTGATGGCTTACAAGGAAATGACGGAGGCACTTGAGGAACTGGGACTTGACATCAACACAATCGAGGATCAGGAGCCGGATGCAGCGCTTGGTAATGGTGGTCTTGGACGACTTGCAGCATGTTTCCTGGATTCACTTGCGACACTTGGATATGCAGCATATGGCTGTGGTATCCGCTACCATTATGGTATGTTCAAGCAGGAGATCAGAGACGGATTCCAGAAGGAAGTTCCGGATGACTGGCTCAGAGATGGCAATCCATTTGAGCTGAGACGTCCTGAATATACCAAGATCATCAAGTTTGGTGGAAATGTAGCCTGCCGTGAAGAAGATGGCAGAACAATCTGGTATCAGGAAAATTACCAGTGCGTAAAGGCGATTCCATATGACATGCCAATCGTAGGATATGGCAATGGCATTGTCAATACACTCAGAATTTGGGATGCAGAGCCGATGGACTGCTTCAGTCTTGACTCTTTTGACAAGGGTGATTACCAGAAGGCTGTTGAGCAGAACAATCTGGCAAAAAATATCGTAGAAGTACTTTACCCGAATGATAATCACATTTCCGGTAAGGAGCTTCGTTTAAAACAGCAGTATTTCTTCATCTCCGCTTCGGTACAGACGGCGATTGAGAAATACATGTCAAAACATGATGACATTCATCGTTTCTATGAGAAGGTTACCTTCCAGCTGAACGATACACATCCTACGGTAGCAATTGCAGAGCTTATGAGAATCCTTCTCGATGAGTATAGGCTTGAGTGGGATGAGGCATGGGAGATCACGACAAAGACCTGTGCATATACAAACCATACGATTATGGCAGAGGCACTTGAGAAGTGGCCGGTAGATTTATTCCAGAGACTGCTTCCGAGAATTTACCAGATCATAGAGGAAATCAACCGTCGTTTCCTGCTCGATATCGTAAACAAATATCAGGAGCCGGCTGATAAGATCAAGAAGATGGCAATCATCGCTGACGGACAGGTAAAGATGGCACATCTGGCTATTGTGGCTGGCTACAGCGTAAACGGTGTTGCGAAGCTTCATACAGAGATCCTTAAGAATCAGGAACTGAAGGATTTCTACGAGATGTTCCCAAATAAATTTAATAATAAGACAAACGGTATCACACAGAGACGTTTCCTGCTTCATGGAAATCCGCTGCTTGCTGACTGGGTTACAGACAAGGTCGGTGACGGATGGATCACAGATCTTCCAGTGATCAATGGCATCGAAAAATACGTGGATGATCCTGTGGCGCAGAAGGAATTTATGGAGATCAAGCGCAAAAACAAGGTGCGTCTTGCGAAATATATCAAGGAACACAACGGTATCGATGTTGATCCGGATTCTATCTTTGATGTACAGGTCAAGAGACTTCATGAGTACAAGAGACAGCTCCTTAACATTCTGCATGTTATGTATCTGTACAATCAGATCAAGGCAAATCCAAGCATGGAGTTCTATCCAAGAACATTCATCTTTGGTGCAAAGGCAGCAGCAGGCTACAAGAATGCAAAGCTTACCATTAAGCTGATCAATTCGGTTGCAGATAAGATCAACAATGATCCGATCGTGAAGGATAAGATTAAGGTCGTATTTATCGAGAACTACAGAGTATCCAACGCAGAGCTGATTTTTGCAGCAGCAGATATCTCTGAACAGATTTCAACTGCTTCCAAGGAGGCAAGTGGTACTGGTAACATGAAGTTCATGTTAAATGGTGCGCTGACACTCGGTACGATGGACGGAGCGAATGTAGAAATCGTAGAGGAAGTTGGAGCCGGAAATGCATTTATCTTCGGATTAAGCTCTGACGAGGTCATCCGCTATGAGAACTACGGCGGCTATAATCCGATGGATATCTACAACAGCGATTCTGATATCAGAAAGGTTGTTGACCAGCTTGTAGATGGTACGTATTCATCTGACAGAGAGCTGTTCAGAAGTCTTTACAACTCGTTGCTCAATACAAAGGATACAGACAGGGCAGACCGTTACTTCATTCTGAAGGACTTCCGCTCTTATGCAGAGGTGCACAAGAAGGTAGAGGCAGCTTACAAGGATACAGAGGGATGGGCAAAGAGCGCGATGCTCAATGTGGCAAAGGTAGGCAAGTTCACTTCCGACAGAACCATCCAGGAGTATGTAGACGAGATCTGGCATCTTGATAAAGTAGAGTTATAAGTAACTATTATAATCAAAATTTTGAATTGAAATCGTTAGACTAAAAACCGGATGTGATGATTGCATCCGGTTTTTTGACTTGTATTTCCATCTAAAATGGGGTATGGTTATATGAGATACGGAAGGAAGTACAAGAATAATGGACAATTTAATTTTCAGCTTAAATGCGACCATCCCGATTTTCCTGGTGATGGTGGCAGGATATCTGTTTCGCAGGGCAGGATTTGTGGATGATGGCTTTGTGAAAACGCTTAATTCATTTAACTATAAAGTGACGCTGCCGGTTCTTTTGGTAGTGGACATATCGGAGGCAGATTTTTATGCGGTGTGGGACACGCGGTTCGTATTGTTCTGCTTCCTCGTGACGCTGGTGTGCATTCTGGCAATCGTTCTGTTGACAAAGCTTTTTCTGAAGGACAAGTCGATTCAGGGTGAGTTCATGCAGGCATCTTATCGTGGAAGCGCCGCAGTGCTTGGCGTGGCATTTATGCAGAACATTTATGGCACGAGTGCCATTGCTCCGCTGATGATCCTTGCTACGGTTCCATTGTACAATGTAGCGGCAGTAATGATCTTAAGTTTTACGGCACCCGGCAGTAATGGACTGGATAAGAAAAGCATTAAGAAGTCGATTAAAGGAGTTGCAACGAATCCCATTATCTGGGGTATTTTTATTGGAATGATTATCTCTGTGGCACGCATTGAACTGCCTTTTATTGTGAATAAAACAATGCATAATTTTTCGGTGTTGGCGACACCGCTGGCCCTCATCGGACTCGGTGCAGGCTTTGAGGGGAGAAAGGCAATTGCCAGAATTAAACCTACTGTAATCAGCACTTTGATCAAACTTTTTATCTTGCCTGCAATCTTTTTGCCGATTGCAGCCTCAATGGGATTTCGGGATGAAAAAATGGTGGCAATCCTGATTATGCTTGGAGCACCGACGACCGTAAGCTGCTATATCATGTCAAAAAATATGGGACATGAGGGCGTGCTGTCTTCCAGCTGTGTGGTGGCGACTACGTTTTTAAGTTCAGTGTTCATTACACTGTGGTTGTATCTGTTGAAAAGCTATAATTTAATCTAAATCGGAGGAGAATCATGAAAAAAATAATCATGTTACTTGCATGTGTGCTCACGGTCGGAATCCTGGGAGGGTGTACTTCGGATAAAGATGTAAGCTCCTATCTGCAGGCACTTTTGGACACTTCATACAAAAATGACACGGCAGCATTTGTGAAAATGGGACTTGGCACGGGAGAGGATGCCAGTGCACTTTACGAACAGGGAATTGATAATGGAACGGAAGCTTTTTGCGGCAGACTTGGCGTCACCGACGAATTTAAAGAGGATTTCCGTACACTTTATAAAGACATGCTGTCGAAGGTCAGATACGAGGTCGGAAAAGCAGAGAAGCAGAGTGATGGCTCGTATCAGGTGGTGGTCTCCTATGAGAAAATGAATGTTTTCCAACCTGCGACAGCAATGTATCAGGAAAAAGTAGCGGAGCTTGCCAAAGAATGGGCAGAAGGTGAAGCTCCTTCTGAGGAGGAGATGATGCACCAGATCGTCCTGACCTACAAGGAGAGCCTGGAAGCGGTGCTTGCCGAGGTGCAGTACAACGAACCGCAGACTATGACAGTAAGAATCGAACTGATCGACAATGTATATACACCAAATACGGATGATGTGGCAGAGTTGGAGAAGGCACTGTTTGATGGAGAATAACGTGCAATAATGTGCAAAAGAGTGCAAAAGAATAAAAATTGGATACACAAATGATAAAAGAGCAACCTTTACTGGTTGCTCTTTTGTATAAAATGCCGAAAAAGTTTGTGATTAATCTCAATTGAAATATGTTCTATTTTACCATAAAATAAAACTACGAAATTTAACGAAATAAAATGTTCGCTATATTTCGATTTAAGGAGGGTATT
>JAFOYD010000180.1 GCA_017391545.1 Lachnospiraceae bacterium | reverse complement strand
GCTGGAAATAACAGTAACGCTGAGGAAAGCTCGAGCATTAGTATGGCAATGCTTGAGGTTGTTGAGTTCTGTGATGTTATGAAGAAATCTTTTGATGAGATCAGCGAGCTTTTGGTACAGCTTGGTGGAAACAATGAGAATATCACAAAGGTTGCTTCAAAGACAAACCTGCTGTCGCTCAATGCATCAATCGAGGCAGCCAGAGCTGGAGAAGTAGGAAAAGGATTTGCTGTCGTTGCGCAGGAAATTAAGACACTGAGCGATGTCAGCAAAGGGGCGGCTGATGACAGCAACAGAAATAAAGAGCGCATTGTGGAAGCGATGGAGAGACTCATACAGAACGCTGAAGACCTGATGAAGATTGTGGATGATGTCAATCAGAGAATCACAAATCTTGCTGCCAGCACAGAGGAGATGGCTGCTTCGACCACGATTATCGAGCAGGTAACTGCAGAACTTCGCAATAAGTTCGAAACGATTCAGGCGTTATAGTAATGTTTGAAATCAGACAGCCTGTGTGTTGTAAGATGAACGAGGACAATGTATGAACTTAGTTGGTATGTATAAAAAACGATTAAATACTGTGGAGGAATGTCGTCGGCTTTTTGCAGGGTGCATTCTGGTTCACGGTATGATGGTTGTAATGTTTATGATGCTGGATGTGAAGCTTCTGGCGTATACCAATATATTCAGCGTAACTTATTACATGATTGGAATGCTTCTGTTTCCACGCATCAATCGAAGCAGTGTGTTTACGTTGATGCTTTGTGCTGAATTTATATTTAATGAAGTGCTTTGCAATATTGTTCTGGGATGGGGATATGGTTTTTGTTTCTATGGACTATTGCTGATCCCAATCATGTTCTACTTTATCTACCTGGACAAGGGAGTGGAACGTAAAGTAGATCTGGTCATGTTCTTGTCAGCGATTGATGTTATTGCAACGCTGATGTCCTGCATTGTGTGTGGGGCCTTTAACAAGTTTGACAATATCAGAAAGGAAGGTATCACCGGCTGCTTTTTTGTAAATATGGTCGTGTGTATGCTGGCGTTTGTGTATTATTCAGGAAGATTCCTGATCGAGATGAATCTGCAGACGAAGGCCCTTTATGAAAAGAACAGGGAGTTGAATTTCAGGGCAAATCATGATCCTGTCACAGGCCTGTATAACCGGGAGCGCTTTTTTGAGGCGGCGGCAGAGATCATTAAAAGGAAACCGGAGAGAAAATACCGTATTGTCTGTTCTGATATCAAGGACTTCAAGCTCATCAATGATATGTATGGGGACGAGATGGGAAATCAGGTGCTTCGATTTGAGGCAGACTTAATCAGAGAATATGCAGATTCAGATGCGGTATATGGCAGGATCAGTGGTGACAGGTTTGCACTGTGTATGCCTGCTGAATGCTTTGATGAAAATATGATTGTCAACCAGATCAGTAAACTAAAAGAAATGTTCAACAAGAGCAATTATCATATGCATATATACATTGGTGTGTACGATGTTGTAGATGTCAATGAAGCAGTAGGAACCATGTGTGACAAAGCACTGATTTCCATCCAGAATATCAAGGGGGATTATTACAAGGTCGTATCGTATTATGACTGGAAACTGCTTGATCATGAGTTGCAGAAGCGTCAGCTTGTCGGAGAGTTTGAGAAAGCTGTCAGTGAAGAGCAGTTCTGCATCTATCTCCAGCCACAGACTGACCGTCATGGAAAATGCTATGGTTCAGAAGCACTTGTAAGGTGGAAACATCCGGAGCGTGGACTGATCATGCCGGGATACTTTATCGAACCGTTAGAGGAAGCGGGTATAATCTACCGCCTGGATGAATTTGTCTGGGAGCTGGCGGTAAGACAGCTCAAAAAATGGAAAGATGTGGGCAGGGAGGACATGTACATATCAGTAAACATTTCAGCAAGAGATTTCTACTACATTGATGTGTACAAGGTGATTACAGGGCTGGTGAAAAAGTATGAGATATCACCGTCATCATTGCGATTGGAGCTCACCGAAACGGCACTGGCATCGGATCTTGCTGAGATCATGGAGCTACTTACACGGCTAAAAAATAAAGGCTTTATCATTGAAATCGATGATTTTGGAAGCGGATATTCATCATTAAACATGTTAAAGGATATTTGCGCTGACGTAGTTAAGATCGACAGGGAGTTTTTGCGGGAGACGGAAAATGCTAAGCGGAGCAAGGACATTCTCGAAGTGATCATAACACTGTCCAAAAAGATGAATATGACTGTTGTTGCAGAAGGCGTAGAGACTCTGCAACAGGTCAACATGCTTGCTGAAATGGGGTGCGAGATCTTCCAGGGATATTATTTCTCGAAACCGATCTCTGTGCCAGATTTTGAAGAAAAGTATATGTAAATAAAAAAGTTCGGAAACGCGATGATCACGTTTCCGAACTTTTTAGTAGCGAAGGGGGGATTCGAACCCTCGACACTGCGGGTATGAACCGCATGCTCTAGCCAACTGAGCTACTTCGCCATAGGTAATAGATATTTTACAAAGAAAATGGGGCCTACAGGGCTCGAACCTGTGACCCTCTGCTTGTAAGGCAGATGCTCTCCCAGCTGAGCTAAGACCCCAAACTCTATCAACTGTTGTTTCAGCTGACTTAATCAGTATACTAATTTTGGAATGAAATGTCAATACATTTTTTGAATTTTTTTTCTGATTCTATCCAGAAGCGGTAAAATCAAAAAACTTATCGCGCAAAATCGCGCAAACTAAGAAGAAAAAATAGAAATATGAAAAAAGTTTGACCGCTTTCAACATTAAGAAACAGCCGTTTTTACGGTATTTTCGGGGAATCTGGGATAAAATGGTAAATGCTGTACTCATCGCGCAAATTCTGCGATAAGTAACAGTTGCAAGATAAATTGACATTCTTATATAATAGAGATTGCCAAATAGTGGTAGAATTTGTAAGTAATTGAGAAGGGGGACAATTGCTTTTCGGATTCTTTTAGACAGAAAACGTTAGGGTTTTATTTGAAAAAAGGAATGGAGGAAAAGCTATGGAACAACTAAACGTAATGACACAGCAGGATAACGAGAAAATCTTCAGAATGCTCAGCGACTTATTGACAAAGGACAAGGAATTTCAGATTATGATCACAGTTCCGGCAGGATCAAAGCTTACCGGAAACGATAAAAATCTGATGGGCAATAAATCTGATAGTGGTAACGTTGCCAGTGCTTCCGCAAATACACATGACCTTGAAAAAGATGTAACCGACATGATACATGAGATTGGAGTGCCCGCACATATTAAAGGATATCAATATCTGCGCGAGGCCATCATGATGTCGGTTGAAGACATTGAAATGCTCAATTCTATTACAAAAATACTTTACCCATCGATTGCAAAAAAGTACCAGACAACACCAAGCCGCGTCGAGCGTGCGATCAGGCATGCGATCGAAGTAGCATGGAGCAGAGGAAAGATGGAAACACTCGATTCGCTTTTTGGCTATACGATCAATATTGGCAAGGGAAAACCTACGAATTCTGAGTTTATCGCGCTCATTGCAGATAAGATCAGACTTCACTACAGGTAATTTTAGACTTTGGATTGCTTATGATTTCCTTTACATTCATATGGTGTCTGGTGTATAATTAATCATAAGTTATACATTGATGTCTTGTTTAGAGGCACCATAATTAGTGAGGAAAGGGATTTGATCGTATGAAAAACATTTTATTTGTGGCTTCAGAGGGTGTACCATTTATTAAGACAGGAGGACTTGCAGATGTAGTAGGTTCTCTCCCAAAGTATTATGACAAGCGGTATTTTGACGCTAGAGTGATTCTTCCAAAATATATGTGCATGTCAGATCATATGAAATCATTAATGCAGTACAGAACACATTTCTATCTGGATTTCATGGGGCAGAGTGAGTATGTCGGAGTGCTTGAGGCACAGTATGATGGTATCACATATTATTTCATTGACAATGAGAAAATGTTCGGAGGGTTTAAGCCATATGGTGATGATGTCATTGGTGAACTTACCAAGTTCGTATTCTTCTCAAAGG
Organism: Lachnospiraceae bacterium; assembly: GCA_017391545.1. Lineage (GTDB taxonomy): Bacteria > Bacillota > Clostridia > Lachnospirales > Lachnospiraceae > COE1. The sequence continues at coordinate 11,139 of JAFOYD010000180.1, read as the reverse complement.
CAGCATTGTCAATTTTACCGGTTGTAGGCTTTAGACCTGACATTGTACATTGCCATGACTGGCAGACAGCGATTATTCCTGTTTATCTGAAGGAACGGTTTGCTCAGGGCGAGTTCTACAGGGGCATCAAGACAGTTATGACCATCCACAATCTGAAGTTTCAGGGAATTTATGATATCAAGACTGTTCAGAATATCACAGGACTTGATGGTTCCTATTTTACACCGGATAAGCTTGGCTATTTCAAGGATGGCAATCTGTTAAAGGGCGGACTTACGTATGCGGACGCCATTACAACAGTAAGTGCTACGTATGCTGAGGAAATCAAGACAGAGTTCTATGGTGAGAAGCTCAATGGTCTGCTGACAGCCAGACGAAATGATCTGAGAGGAATTGTCAACGGAATCGACTATGGTGAGTATAATCCTGAGACAGACAAATATATTTTGCATCATTATAACGCTTCGAACTTTAGAAAAGAGAAAATTAAAAATAAGAGAGAACTACAGAAACAGCTGGGGCTTGAAGAAAATGATAAGAAGATGATGATTGGTATCGTATCCCGTCTGACAGATCAGAAAGGTTTTGACCTGATCGCTTACATTATGGATGAGATGTGCAGCAAGGATGATGTACAGCTTGTTATTCTTGGTACGGGTGAGCAACGCTATGAAAATATGTTCCGTCATTTTGACTGGAAATATCATGGCAAGGTATCAGCTAATATTTACTATTCAGAGGAGCTTTCACACAGAATCTATGCTGCATGTGATGCCTTCCTGATGCCTTCTCTGTTCGAGCCTTGTGGACTTAGCCAGCTCATGTCCCTGCGCTATGGAACAGTGCCAATCGTGCGTGAGACAGGAGGACTTAAGGATACTGTTGAGCCGTTCAATGAGTTTGAAGGAAGAGGTACAGGCTTTAGCTTTACCAATTACAATGCGCATGAGATGCTCAACACCATCCGGTATGCAGAGCGAATCTACTATGACAGAAAGCGCGATTGGAATAAGATCGTTGACAGAGCCATGGCCGCTGATTTCTCATGGAGAGTGTCAGCTCTGAAATATCAGGAGATGTATGACTGGATGATTGGATAAGGCAATCATCTACAGTACTACAGGGAGTGTGAAATTTTGGCGTTTGATGGAGTGACAATCGCAGGGATTGTCAGTGAATTACAAGACAAATTAGTTGGAAACAGAGTATACAAGATAGCTCAGCCTGAAAAGGATGAGCTACTCTTGACTATAAAGGGAAGCTGTGGACAGGTGAGGATGCTGATGTCAGCAGATGCATCCCTGCCACTGTTGTATCTGACAGACAAGAACAAGACAAGCCCTATGACAGCCCCTAATTTCTGCATGCTGTTAAGAAAACATTTGCAGAACGCGCGCATCGTGGCTGTCACACAGCCCGGGCTGGAACGCATCGTGCGTTTCGAACTGGAACATTTAAATGAGCTTGGTGATTTGTGCAGAAAGTATCTGATTATTGAGCTTATGGGAAAGCACAGCAATATCATATTCTGCGATGATAAAAATATGATCATCGACAGCATTAAGCATATTTCAGGTATGGTGAGCTCGGTAAGAGAAGTCCTTCCGGGGCGCGAGTATTTCATACCGAAGACACAGGACAAAGCGGAGCTGTCAGAGTGTACTCCGGATGAACTGGCATCCGTTCTTGTAGCCAAAAATATGGCTTTGTTTAAGGCTGTGTATTCAGGTTTCACAGGGATATCGCCATGCATTGCCCATGAGCTGTGTTATCGTGCAAATATTGATTCGGACAAATCGACGGCGGAGCTTACGCCGGATGAGCTCGAACGCATGAAGCAGGTTCTTCTTGAGTTGAATGCGGATATTCAAAACGGTAGATTTTTTCCAAATGTCGTCTATGAGAACAGGCAGCCGGTGGAATACGCAGCTACCAGATTAAGCTCATATGCACCAGACTGTGTCAGGACATTCGACACGATTTCGGAGCTGTTAGAGTACTATTATGCAGAAAAAAATACCATTACGCGAATCAGACAGCGTTCTGTTGATCTGCGTAAGATTGTTCAGACGGCGCTTGAGAGAAATGTAAAAAAATATGATCTGCAGGTCAAACAGCTTGAGGATACACAAAAGAGAGAAAAATACAGAGTGTATGGTGAACTGCTCAATGCATATGGATACGGTGTGGAACCTGGGGCAAAGTCGATGGAGGCTTTGAATTATTATGATAACCAGATGATTACGATTCCGCTTGATCCAATGCTTTCGGCAGGAGAAAATGCCAAGAAATATTTTGATAAATACCAGAAGCTAAAGCGTACCTACGAGGCGCTGACGACTCTTACCAAAGAAACGAGAGAAGAGATAGAACATCTGTCTTCGATCAGTACATCACTTGATATCGCGTTAAAGGAGGAGGACTTGGTGCAGATCAAAGAGGAGCTTATCGAAAGTGGTTACATCAGAAGAAAGGGCAGTGCAAAGCGCGAAAGGATAACCAGCAAGCCGTTTCACTATATGAGCAGCGATGGATATCATATCTATGTTGGCAAAAATAATTATCAGAATGAGGATCTTACCTTTAGAATTGCGACAGGAAATGACTGGTGGTTCCATGCAAAAGGGATTCCGGGCTCTCATGTGGTAGTCAAATCAAATGGGGACGAGCTTCCCGACAGAGTGTTTGAGGAGGCAGGAAGACTTGCGGCACATTATTCTCAGGCAAGAGGGCAGGAAAAGGTTGAGATTGATTATACACAAAAGAAAAATGTAAAAAAACCAAACGGTTCAAAGCCCGGATTTGTTGTGTATTATACCAATTATTCATTGGTGATCGATTCGGATATTGATGGATTACAGCAAATTGAAGACTGATAAAAGATAAAATAAGAAAAAGGAGCGACGCTCCTTTTTCTTGTTTTTTGGCTATTTCTGACTGTGTTTTTTTGAGACGATGTATAGACCTGCAAGCAGCAGAATGCATATGATCGAGATGACAACACCTGGAATCAGACCGTCAGGGAAGTATTGCAGTTCAACACTATGCGTTCCTTCATCCAGATATACACTGATAAAAGTATCTTCAAATAAGTCCATATCCGTCTTGACGCCATCTACATAGAGTGTCCACCCTGATTCGTATGGAACAGACAACACGAGCTGACCGGCAGAGGAAACATCAATATGACCTTTGATAGAGGTCTCGTCATAACTGTCAACAGTCATGGTCTGCTGGTTGAGCTTCGTGATAAAGCTGTTCAGAGCAGGCTCATTTACCTTGTATGCGACAAGATTAAGCTCCTCGCCGTTTTCGGAGTGGAGTGATACGATATCGCCGGACTTATGGTATCCAAGATCCAGAATATATTTTTTCTTGATCTGGGAAAAGCTTTTGGAGGTTTCCTCATAATTTAACTTGATGGTATCAATCTTGGTGTTCGAGGTATATGCGTAGTAGTGTGCATCCTCATCAATATACAGATCCGCCTGGCTGCCATAGGAGTTGATGTCTACTTTGGTAAATACATCGTCAGGGATGCCAAGCTTGTGTACAAGTCTGTTCTGACGCTCGATCGGGTCAATATTTTTGTCATATTCTCTGTCTTCATGAATATTTTCTTCAACATACTGCGCATCACTGAAGAGTTCCATCAGCATATCCCCGGAAAAATCTCCATTATCATCATCCGTCTCCTCAAGGTTTTCAGGAGTTTGTGTGTATGATGATGCAGTCTCATCGTCCTCCGGGATGACATCTGAGTTGGCTGTGATCATATATCCGAGCGGGAGTGAATAATTGTTCTTATAGAGATAAAGCTTTCCCTCCATATCGACTAGTTCAAAGAGATTATCATATCCTCTGTCCAAGGTATAGAACATATACCTGACGGAAAGAAGCGCCGCCGTAACTGGTGTGGCACCGTCATAGCAGTAGTTTACACGGCTTCCCTTCATGCCATATTTCTCATAGAAATTGGTGATCAGGGAATTGATCGTGGAGGAAAAATAGGATCCCCCATTGAATCCAATTAGCATGGCATCATTCTGGGTTCTGCGTGCAAATTTTTCGAAGCGGAAGAAATCGCCCTTTTCGTTTTCGACTGTCCTGTCAGTCAAAGTCTGATATGAATCATAGTTTGACAGGTAGCTTGAACGTGATACGGTAGGAACACTTGTCAGATAAGTGTTGATTCCTGATTCGGCAATCACGACAATCATAGTGCAGATACAAAGCCATCTGGGAAGTTCGCTGTGCAATCTGTAGTTATGGATAAATCCTGCATAGATCAGTAAAAAGATTCCGGTAACAAGGAAGCAGACACCCGTAAAGGCGTCATCAGTGATCAGTTTTTCGCATAGAAGAATAAAGAACAATACGCCTGCGAATACTGCCATGATTTCGTTTCCAGAGTGTTCCCGTATATGCATGAATGCTTCGTAGCACAAAGTCAGCAACAGGAATGTATACAAAAAGGATTGTCTGGCAGGCAGAGAATCGGGATAATTCATACCATGCCAGATAAAGTTCAGGGTATTTGTAGAAAAGCTGATCAGCATAAATGCCAGTAAAATCAGTTTTGGAGCTTTTTCCCTGACAGGTATTTTTTTCTGCATGACATACAATGGAAGAAACAGGAATACTGCCACACCACAGTAAATATTGGGCCAGTGGTCAAGACCTGTTTCGACAATGACGTTAAAGCAATGTCTTGCGAGCATATCAATGACAGAGAAGTAGGTTTTTACTTTCGTCGGAAAGCTGATGTCACTGAATTCCGTGAACTTGAGTGCTGCAAGCTCAGGAAGCAGCAGGATGGCATTCAGACCGCCTGCAAGAAGCGAATAGACGCCAAATCGTATGATTGCCTTCGCATAAAAATTTTTGACCTTGTTAAGACCTGGAAAGGCTAATGGTGCAGATGAATCTTCACAGGACGGATTCCTTATAATCAAAAGGACTACGAAGTAAAGAACAAGGAAGATACAAAGCATGATGGAAAGGTAATAGTTTGATAATATGGAAAGCCCTAATGTGATACAGTAGAGATAACACTTTCCTTCATTTACCAGGCGCTCCAGACCGAGAATGACAATTGGGGCAAGAATAATGACATCAAGCCACATTACATCCCAGTTGTAAGCTGCCATAAATCCCGATAAAGCATAGAATAAGGAAAAACACAGTACCGTCCACGAATCTGTGCTAAAATGCTTCCTGATATAGTAGGTAAAGGTCAGACCGCAGAGTCCGATCTTTACTACCACCATATATGACAGAAATTCCATCAGGAAGTTTTCTGGAACAAGAACGCATAACCAGTTGAACGGACTGGCAAGGTAATAGATAAAAAGGGCATAGAAATTGGAGCCGATTCCCGTGTGCCAGGAATACAAAAGGCTTTCTCCACTTTTGAGCTTATGATAAAATTCGACCAGAAACGGAAAATACTGGTGATACATATCAATGTGAAGAAAGGAACGGTCACCAAACGGATATATTTTTCGTATGAAGAAGATCACAAGCATGATCAGTGTAGGAATCAAAAACGAAAATAGATATAATTTGTCAAGTTTTATTGGCTTCTTAGCTTTCATAGTTTCCTCCGGTTTATTTGCTGTCAAACAGTCGGTTATATTGCAAAATCGCATAATTATTCAGTTCACCCATGACAGTCTGTGTGTCTGTACTTTCGCCATCAGCTTTTTGGGTGCGGATTGACGTGATGACTGGATAAGCATCTGACAGTTCAGACAGATAGGACTCGTAATCATTCAGTGGTATTCCGGCAGCTGCCAATACATCTGTGGCAAGAAAATTTGTGCTTGTCTCCACATTGGTCCTTGTCTCGATATCGTAATTGCACCAGATAAAAAATGGAACCTTATACCGGTTGGCTTCATCTTCATCAGACAGCTCATTGCCATTTTTTTCGTTGAGCTTCCAAACGTCCGACACAACGGAATTGGTAGGCTGATGGTCGCCGAAAAATACGATGACCGTATCTTCGTCTGCGTTGGAAAAATAGGTAATCAGCTCCTGTATGGATTCGTCTGATATTTTCATAAGGGACAAATAGTTGTTCAGCGCTTTTGAACTGCTTCCTGAAACCTCGATATCCGGGTGGAAATTGTCAAAGTCATCCGTATAGGAGGAATGGTTCTGCATTGTCACATTAAATACAAATAGCGGTGTACCGTCAGTTTTTGACTCATAGGTTTCGATGATTTTGTCGTAGCATGCCTTGTCACTTGCATACTTACGTATCTTTTCGGGATTCTGGTAGTCCTTTATGAAATACATCTCATCAAAGCCCATCAGCGGATAGACTTTATTTCTGTCCCATCCAGTGCTATTATAGGGATGCATTGCGACCGTCTCATAGCCTAAGTCTTTCAGATGTGAGGCAAGTGAAGGATGTGTTCTTTTCAGGTATTGCTGATAAGGAACACTTCCCTGTGGCAGAAAAGCCATCGAGCCCCCGGTCAGAAACTCAAATTCCGTATTGGCAGTATTTCCACCAAGTACAGAAACATTCAGATATCCTGAAATGGTATTTTCGACCGAGCCATCTAATATGGAATGAACAAACGGCATATATTCCTGGTTTGTCTCAAAAGGTGCAAGCACAGCAGGATCGGAAAAAGCTTCGTTCATGATAACGATAATGTTCGGTGTGGATGAAGCAGATGCAGCAGACTCGTTTTTGTCTGCGTAGGGTTCAAGAATCTGATTGGCTGCCGAAGCGCTGTAGTTTGCAGGTTTATCGACGGAAACATATTTTAGTTCCATCAAAAAGGCAACGGCGGTACCGTCACGTTTGCTCATGACTGTTGGTGTAAACAGCTTGTCATACATACCATATTTGCGGATGGTGCTGTCCAGGTGAAGGGTATGTGTGAAGCTGCATAAAAGTGCGACAGCTACGGCGGCACCGACAGCGCGGATTCCCCACACAGGAACTTTTTTCTGGCCGTTCCCCCTGATCTCAAGATTGACAACGGATTCTGCTGCAATGAGGAGTACAAATCCAAGCAGAACCAATACCGTTTGCTTTTCAATGGTGTATTTGAAATTGTTAGCCACGCTTGCAGCAGTTCCGATAGAATAGATGTCCCATGGCATGATTGGCGCGGAACGAAATTCAATCACATAGTAGTTTGCCAGTCCTACGATCATGAAGAAAATACTTTGCAGGCGCAGGGACCATTTTAAACGGCCGAAAATAAACAGAAAGATTACCATAAGCAGTTCAAAAAAGTAAATATTAAGAAACTGTATGGGGACCTTCATTGTTTCCAATGGATTGTGTGTATACCATTCAAAAAGGTAAAAATTAGCAATCGGAAAAAGAAGCATAGGAATGAAATTCCGAACGCACCATATTACTTTTTCGTGCTTTTCCATAAATTTTTTCATATCAGACCTCCAACTTGTTACATATTTTTAATAGGTAACAATAACTTTATTACAATATCACTTTTTTTATGAATTTTCAAGGTAGATTTGTGCTCAAAAAGGGGTGGTATTAAATTGGTGCGATGGAAAAATGTTGACGGAATGATTGGATTATTCTATAATACAATAGAATGTGTTCAAATCAACAGTCAGGGGGATTGACATGATTAAAAGTATGACAGGCTTTGGAAGATGTGAGATTGAGGAGAAAGACCGCAAGTACACGGTCGAGATGAAATCCGTAAATCACAGATTCCTTGATGTAAGTATCAAGATGCCTAAAAAACTTGGCTTTTTTGAAAGTTCTATCAGAAATGAATTAAAAGATTATGTGCAGCGTGGAAAAATCGATCTTTTTATTACGTATGAAGATTTTTCAGAAAACAATGTGTGCATAAAATATAATAAAGATATCGCGGCAGAGTACCTTGGATATCTCAAGTCAATGTCAGAAGATTTTGGACTTGACAATGATATCAGGGTGTCTACACTTTCGAAGTATCCAGAAGTGTTCTCGATGGAAGAACAGACGGTGGATGAAGAACAGATCTGGAGTGGCCTTTCAAAAGCAATCAGGGGGGCAGCACAGAATCTGGCCGAGACACGCATTACAGAAGGTGCAAATCTTGCCCAAGACCTGATTGCCAAACTTGATGGAATGCTTGAACATGTCACATATATCGAAGAACGTTCCCCACAGATCATTGAGGAATATCGGAAAAAGCTTCATGACAGAGTTCATGAACTCCTCGAAGATGCTGCCGTTGACGAGACAAGGCTTTTGACTGAGGTCATCATTTTTGCTGATAAGGTTTGTGTTGACGAGGAACTCGTCCGTCTCAGAAGCCATATCGAGACGATGAAGCAGACGCTCATTGATGGTGGAAGCATCGGCAGAAAGCTTGATTTTATAGCACAGGAGATGAACAGAGAGGCCAATACCATCCTTTCAAAGACAAATGATTTGGCAATCTCCAATCGCGGTATTGAGTTAAAGACAGAGATTGAAAAGATCAGAGAGCAGATACAGAACATCGAATAGCAGGATAATACAGCGAGGTGCCAGGTGAACAGACTTATTCATATTGGTTTTGGAAATATTGTAAATACATCAAAGATCATTGCAATCGTAAGTCCTGATTCGGCGCCTGTTAAGAGACTTGTACAAAAGGCAAAGGAAAATGGCACCGTGATTGATGCCACACAGGGACGCAAGACCAAATCGGTTCTTGTCATGGAAAGTAGTCAGATTGTTCTCTCGGCACTTCTTCCGGAGACAATAGCAGGAAGAGCGCAGGGAGCGATTCCGGATGAGGATGCCGGAGAAAATATATAGAAAAGTGAGGTTATATTTATGTTACATCCATCTTACACAGACTTGATCAAAGTAGCAAACAGCGAGGTAGAGCCGGGAGAGGCACCGGTAGTAAACAGCCGTTACTCAATTGTCATGGCTACGGCAAAACGTGCCAGACAGATTATTGCAGGAGAGGAACCATTGGTCGACACGAAGCAGACAAAGCCATTGTCAATTGCCATCGAGGAGCTTAGCAAGGGTCAGATCAAGATTATGCCGGAAGACTAAGGACTGTTTTAGCTGAAAGATAGATTTATGAAAATATTATTTGTTTCACTGGGCTGCGACAAGAATCTTGTAGATACTGAGATGATGCTTGGAATGTTAGTTCAGAAAGGTTATACGATTACAGATGATGAGACAGAGGCAGATGTTGTTGTAGTCAACACATGCTGCTTTATTAATGATGCAAAACAGGAGAGTATTAATACGCTCCTTGAAATGGCAGAATTACGCAAAAATGGAGATATTAAGGCGTTGGTGGCAGCAGGATGCCTGGCACAGCGGTATCGTGAGGAAATTCAGAAGGAGATTCCGGAGGTTGATGCGATTGTCGGCACGACTGCAATTGATGCAATCGTGGATGCCCTTGACGAAGTCCTTGCCGGAGAACATCACAATCATTTCGAGGATATCAACCGCAAGCCTGTCTATGACAAGAAACGGATTGTCACGACAGGTGGGCATTATGCGTATCTGAAGATTGCAGAGGGCTGTGATAAGCATTGTACCTACTGTATTATTCCAAAGGTACGTGGCAACTACAGAAGCATCCCGATGGAAAGTCTGATTGCGGAGGCAAAAGAGCTTGTCGAATTTGGCGCAAAAGAGCTGATTCTTGTAGCACAGGAGACGACGCTGTACGGCGTGGATCTGTATGGCAGGAAATGCCTGCCTGAGCTTTTGCACAAGTTGTGTGAGATTGATGGTCTGTACTGGATCAGGATTCTTTACTGCTATCCCGAGGAAATTACAGACGAACTGATCGATACGATACGCAGTGAGGAAAAGATCTGCCATTATCTGGATATTCCGATACAGCATGCGTCGGATCCGATCCTGAAGCGCATGGGCAGACGCACCAGCAGACAGGAGCTTATGGATATGGTAACAAAGCTCCGCAAAGAAATTCCTGACATCTGTCTTCGAACGACACTGATTACCGGATTCCCGGGAGAGACAAAAGAGGATCATGAGTCTCTGCTCTCGTTTGTCGACGAGATGGAGTTTGACAGGCTTGGTGTGTTCCCATATTCGCCGGAAGAGGATACGCCGGCTGCAACGTTTGATGATCAGATCGATGAGGAAGTCAAGCTCGACAGGCAGGCTGACCTCATGGAGCTTCAGCAGGAGATTGCTTTTGACAAGGCGCAGGAGTCTGTTGGAAGCACGATGCTTGTCATGGTAGAGGGAAAGGTGCCCGACGAGCACGTATATGTGGCAAGAAGCTACAAGGATGCCCCGGGAGTCGATGGCTTCGTGTTCATTCAGACAGGCAGGGAGCTTATGACAGGCGATTTCGTACAGGTCAAGATCACAGGCTCATACGAGTATGATTTGATAGGAGAGATAGAAGATGAATTTGCCAAATAAACTGACAGTTTTCAGAGTGATTTTGATAGTTCCATTTGTGCTTTTGTTATTAGGAGGTCATGCACAGTGGGGCTGGTTCATGGCAATTTTTGGCGGAATAGCAGATTATGTTGATTATATTGCACTGGGGATTTTTATCATAGCGAGTCTGACAGACATGCTGGATGGAAAGATCGCCAGAAAGTACAATCTGGTAACAAATTTTGGAAAGTTCATGGATCCGCTTGCTGATAAGCTTCTGGTATGTTCGGCGCTGATCTGCCTGATCGAGCTTGGCAGGATTCCAGCATGGATCGTCATCATAATCATCAGCAGAGAGTTCATCATCAGTGGGTTCCGACTTGTGGCAGCAGATAACAGAGTGGTGATTGCCGCAAGCTACTGGGGAAAGTTCAAGACGACCTTCCAGATGATCATGGTGTGTCTGATGATTGCCAATATCGAGGCGCTTGCGATTCTGACACAGATTGTGATGTGGGTGGCAGTTGTCCTTACGGTTGTATCACTTGTTGATTATCTGGTAAAAAATAAGGGTGTACTGTTAGATGGCAACATTTAGATAAGATGTGAAAAAAGATGCTGATTGCATCTTTTTTTCTTTATATGCACGCGAGCTTATATTTTTAACGAAACTATGTTCGGTGAAATGTAAAAAACCACACTTGTTTTCGAATTTTAGATATGATAAGGTTAATCAGGTAGATGCGATCGGTTTACGTAAAAATAAATTG
>JAFOYD010000179.1 GCA_017391545.1 Lachnospiraceae bacterium | reverse complement strand
TCGTTGCAGTTTGACAGTGGAAACAAGCTTCATGGCCTTTGTAATCTGCTGCGTACTCTGTACGGAGCCTTTACGCCTTTTTATGTCTCTCATTGAGGCCATACGAAAACTCCTTTCTGATTAAGAAGACTCTATTTAAAGCGTCCCTTAAATTCTTCAATCGCTGCAATAAGCGTCTTTTCGGTTTCGTCGGAAATTACCTTTTCCTCTTTGATTGCCTTTGGCACCTGCGGATACTTTGTATCGAGGAACTCAAACAGCTCAGACTCGAATCGGGTAATCTCGCTTACAGGTACATCAAGCAGATATTTTCTGGTTGCCACATACAGAATAATGACCTGATACTCTACCGGCATCGGATTGTATTGTGGCTGCTTTAAAATCTCCTTGATTCTGGCACCCTGCTCCAACTTCTCCTTTGTATCGGGATCAAGCTCGGAACCAAACTGTGCGAAGGAAGCAAGCTCTCTGTACTGTGCAAGCTCCACACGAATCGGTCCTGCAATCTTTTTCATTGCCTTGATCTGAGCAGAACCGCCAACTCGTGAAACGGAAAGACCCGCATTGACAGCCGGTCTGAAACCGGAGTTGAACATCTCTGTCTCAAGATAAATCTGTCCATCTGTAATGGAAATAACGTTTGTCGGAATATATGCGGAAACGTCACCCGCCTGTGTCTCTATAATCGGCAGTGCAGTCAAAGATCCTCCGCCATACTCGTCGCTCATACGAACGGCACGCTCAAGAAGTCTTGAGTGAAGGTAGAATACGTCGCCCGGATAAGCCTCACGGCCGGGTGGACGTCTCAGGAGCAAAGAGAGTGTACGGTATGCAGTCGCATGCTTACTTAAGTCATCATAGACAACAAGTACATCCTGACCTGCCTCCATCCATTCCTCACCAATCGCACAGCCCGCATACGGTGCAATGTACTGCAATGGTGCAAGTTCACTGGCAGTCGAAGCGACGATCGTCGTGTAAGACATCGCTCCAAACTCCTCTAACGTTTTTACAATGCTGGCAACGGTAGAAGCCTTCTGACCGATGGCAACATAGATACATTTTACATTCTGTCCCTTCTGGTTGATGATGGTATCGATGGCGATGGCAGTCTTACCTGTCTGTCTGTCACCGATGATCAGCTCACGCTGTCCTCTTCCTATGGGAACCATGGCATCAATCGCCTTGATGCCTGTCTGCAGCGGTGTATCAACGGATTTTCTGGTGATAACACCGGATGCAACTCTTTCAATCTGACGATATTTTGTCGTTGCGATGGGACCTTTGCCGTCGATCGGCTGTCCAAGAGCATTGACCACACGTCCCAGCATAGCGTCGCCTACGGGAACCTCTACAACTCGGCCTGTCGTCTTTACAGTATCACCTTCGTTGATGTTTTTGGAGCTTCCAAGCAATACGGCACCTACATTGTCCTCCTCAAGGTTCATGACCATGCCGTAAACCTCACCGGGGAACTCAAGAAGTTCGCCCTGCATTGCCTTTTCCAATCCATGTACACGTGCGATACCATCTGCCACCTGAATGACCGTACCTACATCAGATACTTCCAAATCAGCGGCATACCTCTTGATCTGATCCTTAATCACAGAACTGATTTCTTCTGGTCTTAAATTCATATGGTTCTGCCTTTCTATTAGTTTTGTAGCTGGATTTTTAAAAGCTCACGCTGAAGCTTTTCCAGCTTTGTGCGAATACTGCTGTCCACCACTTTGTCACCCATCTTGATGACCATGCCGCCAATCAGGCTGCTGTCCACATCATAGATACATTCAACAGTCTTGTACCCGGTGGTCGCAAGCAATCGCGTTTCAATATCCCTTTTTTCTTTCTCATCTAATGCTATGGCTGTTGTGACATAAGCCGTACCGATACTGCTGTACTCCTTCACCTTCGCAATGAATACCTCCAGTATCGCCTCGATCTCAGTGTATCTGTCCTTCTCGATGACTGTGATCAAAAAGCCTTCCATCTCTTTGCTGATTCGATCATCAAACACATTTTTCACCACTTCGATTTTTTCCTCCCTGGGAATCTTCGGATGGTTCATAAATCTGCTAAATTCTGTATTTATGCGAATCACTTCGAGAAGTCCCGATGCCTCTTCCAGAAACAGTGAGGTCCTGTTTTCCTCTACAGCCAGTTCAAACAACGCCTGCGCATATGTCTGCGAAACTAGCTTTGCCATGTTTTATCACCTATTTCCTTCAAAGTCTCTTCGATGAGTTCATGCTGAGCATTCGTATCGATATTCGCCTGAACGATCTTCGCAGCCATCACAGAAGCTACCGCAATCATTTCACGTTTCACTTCATCAGCCATCTTCTGCTTCTCAAGCTCTGCCTCTACCTTTGCCCGTTCCACAATCTTTGCCGCTTCTTCTCTTGCCTCTGCAACAATTCTTGCTTCGTTCTCCATACCACGCTTGCGCGCATCGGCTAAAATCGCTTCTGCCTCTTTGTCAGCCTGACTAAGCTTTTCCTCATATTTTACACGTGTCTCAGCCGCTGATTTCTGGTCGATTGCAGCCTGTTCCAGTTCGCTCTTGATCTTCGCCTGTCTGTCGGCAAGCATCTTTCTTACCGGATTAAATAAGAAATGCGATGCAAACATGAAGAGGAAGAACATCGCGATGATCATCAGGACTGTGTCTGCCAGAAGCTGAAGATCCAAGTCAAATAAACGGCTTAATCCTTCTGTCTCGGTAGCAAGTATCATACCTTTAGCCTCCTTTCCGATTTTTTGATATCACGAATTATGGTACTAAAGGTTTTACGAACAGTAACAGCATGGCAACGAGCAGACCATAAAGACCTGTTGTCTCGGCAACTGCCTGACCAAGTAACATGGTTGAGGTTACGTCTGATTTCGCGCCCGGATTTCTACCTACTGCTGCTGCTGCATGTCCTGCTGCGATACCCTGACCTACACCAGGTCCGATACCTGCGATAACCGCAAGACCTGCACCGATTGCTGAACAACCTAATATAAAGTTTGAATTAAATTCCATATTCATTTCCTCCTAAATAAAAATAAATAATAACTAGCCCTCAATAGCATTGTTGATATACGTCATCGTCAGCATACAGAATACGTATGTCTGAATTGCTCCGGAGAACAAGTCAAAGTATACATGAAGTGCTGCCGGCCACGCTGTGGCGATAAAGCCAAGCAGACCATAAATCAATGCCATCATAACGGTTCCTGACAGAACGTTTGCGAACAAACGAAGTGACAGGGAAATGGGTACCGCAATATCACCAATAATGTTGATCGGTGCCCAGATTGGCCATGGGTCACACAACCCCTTGATGACTCCTGAAACCTTTTGATACTTGAATTTGTTAAAGGTAATCAGGGTAAAGGTCATCAGACCAAGTGCAAATGTCACACCATAGTCAGCCGTAGGTGGTCTCAGTCCCATCAGACCTGAAATGTTGCTGATCAGGATAAAGATAAACAGTGTGCCGATGTAATTTGCAAAGGCTGCGCCATTTTTGCCCATAACACCCTTGACCATACCATCAAGCATTTCGACCACAAGCTCCACGATGTTTTGGAAAGCTCCGGGGACTTCCGTCGCATGTTTGATTGCCCTGTTCGCACACAGACAAAAGATCACAATGATCATCATGACGATAAACAGGCAGACATGCGTGGTTGTTATCCATAGCTTCTGACCAAACAGTTCATATTGAAATACGCCATGAACCATAAAGTCGATATTATCTGAGCCGGATAACAAGATTCCTGCTCCCATAAACTCACCTCCTTGAATGATTTCTTTATTCAGTTTTTTTTGTACGACTTGTTAATTTGCTGAACATCGGCTGTGCATAAGCTGATACCTTCAGTCCCATGACACCCACAAAAGCAGCAAGTGGATTGCCGATCTTCGTCATCATCAGGATTCCAAGAATCATTACCACGACCAGGTATCTGATGATGTTCTGTCTCGTTGCTGCTGCCTGCGCCCCCTTTACATCTCTTTCGACGGCCGAATTAAGCGAAATCGCCATGTGAAAGGCCATAAAAACTGCGGTGACCACTCCGATCCAGAGACCTTTGCTAAAGTCTGCCTTATCCTCTACGAGAAAAAATCCTACTGTCTGGCTCAACGCACCAAACAAAATGATTCCAAAAAGAAGCCCGGGAAGAGCTGTATTAATTTTCTTAATCCTTGTAATCATCCTTCTTGTCTCCCTCGTAAATTTTCTTTGCCAGAATAAAAATATTTCGGAACCCCGCTAAGGCTCCCACAAAGAATAATAAAACAAACCAGAACGCAGTCCCCAGTTTCCTGTCAAGAAACAGTCCCGCAAAAGAACATAAAAAGATTGGTACAAGCATATTAATGCCAAACTGGGTAATCACCGCCAGCGACTGATACACTGACCTTTTATACTTCTTATTTCTTCCCATTTCCATGCCTCCATATGCCTGATGCAATATAAAATCTTCCAATCTTTATCTTACTATCCGGGGTAGCAAAATGCTACGCCAAATAATTTCCAATAATAATTATACAGACATTTGCAGAAAAAGTCTAGCAAATGTCTGATTTTTGTGTGCTATTTATAATATTTTTATATTGTTGTTAAATACTTCCTGCAGCGCCTCGACAACATCTTCGACGACAACCGGCTTGGAAATAAATCCGTTCATACCACTGTCCAATGCGGCTTTTTTGTCCTCGTCAAAAGCATTTGCTGTCATGGCGATGATCGGAATGGATGATAATACCGGATCATTCAGAGCCCGTATGCATCTTGTCGCTTCATGTCCATCCATGACAGGCATCTGTATGTCCATCAGCACCAGGTCATATTCACCAGGACTTGAAGATGCAATTTTGTCCAATGCCTCCTGACCGTTTTCTGCAGTGTCTATCACGAAACCATACTCATTGAGTATCTCAAGTGCAATCTCCCGGTTCAGTTCATTATCTTCAGCAAGCAATAGGTGTTTTCCCTTGAAACCGACTGTATCCTCTACAGCTGGTAGAACCTGTTCCCTCTTAGCCTTCTGCTGTCCCATAGCTGTCAGCAGAGTATCTTGCAGTTCCTTGATTTTCTCCACTTGTCGGTGTGCAGACTGCAGGCGCATTTCCAAGCGAATAATAAATTCTGTTCCTTTGCCTTGTTCCGTATGAACCTCAATGGTGCCGCCCATCATATCCACTATATTTTTTGAGATTGCCATGCCAAGCCCCGTACCCTGGATTTTGCTGACGGTGGAGGTGTGTTCACGTTCGAAAGGATCAAAAATTTTCCGGGCAAACTTCTGGCTCATACCAATACCAGTATCTTTCACACGAATTTCGTACAGACCTTTCCCATCTATGGTGTGAGGAAGCTGAGACATCCGAATGGATACGGTTCCTCCAGCAGGGGTAAACTTAATCGCATTGGATATCAGATTTATGAGTACCTGATTCAAGCGAGTCTTATCACAGAACACCTCCTCATCTGTCACATCCATTACATCCATGAAAAGCTCCAGTTGCTTTGCATGAATCTGTCCGCCCACAATCGTCTTCAGATCATGCAGAACATCCGAAAGATTCACTTCTGTTTCTTCCAGGGTAATCTTGCCGCTTTCTATCCTGCTCATATCCAGGATATCATTTATAAGGCTGAGAAGATGGTTACTCGATGACAGAATCTTTGCAAAATAATCCCTAACTTTTTCTTCATTATCCGCACTTTTCATTCCCAGAGTTGCGAACCCGATCACCGCATTCATGGGTGTTCGGATGTCATGGGACATGTTGGAAAGGAATGTGCTCTTTGCTTTATTCGCCTCCTCAGCCACATGGAATGATTGTTCAGCCAAATGCCTTGCCTCTTCCAATGATGCGTTATTTTCACGAAGCTGCCCATTGAGCTTTTCAAGTTCCCTGTTCTGCGCATTTGTCTTCTTCTGAGAATGATATACAACAAAGAGGATTGCAATCAAAGAAAACAATACGATAAACATAACTGACAGCAGTGACGTTCTGCCTATCTTCTCCACACTTAAAAGTCTTGTTCCCATAACCAGGGACTGGTCTATGGAAATTACGATATGCCAATCCATACCGGGAATCTTTGAAAAACTGATGATTTCATTTTCTCCTGAATCCAGCACAACATGAATTGCATCACTTTTTCCCGAAAGCACGTATTCTCTAAAGGAATCACTGTCCTTTACAACTTCATGGTGAAGAAACTGCGCATCCTTGAATGTAGCGAAGAACAGATACCTGTTTTCAGAATCCGGAAGGTTATCAGAATGGAGCAGGGTCGTACCTTTGCTGTCGATGATTCTGATTTGCCCGTTTCCCCCAAAGGATTCCATCTTCAGAAGGCCCAGATAGGAATCCAGTTTGTAGTACACGAAGAGATATTCCATCTTCTCTGTTTCCACATACAAAGGCTTTATCTTCGTTCCAAACATCAGAATATCCTTATCCTTATCCTGTCGAAGAAGAAGAATTCTTTCTTCCCCCTGCATTAAAGGCAGAACATCCTTGAAAATCTGTTTCAGTCCCCACTCACCGGATCTGTTCAGATAACTGCCTTCATCAGAAAGCAGCAACATATCATATGCGTCGGTTGACGCATCGTGCAAAAAGGAAGCAACCATGTCTGCTGAATGGTCCTCCATATTCTCCAGTGCCACACATATGGTATCGATCTGTTTCCAGTTGTTAGTCAGCTGATTTTCTATAATGTTGTCCATCTGCATTGCATTTTCTGTCAGAAGCGCAAGAGCCTCCTGTTCACTAACATCGTTTATGGAATTCATGGTGTCTGACATAAGAAAATATGTCAACAGCAAAGACATTAGAAGAACCACCACAACGATAGGTGATATTTTAAACTGATACTTTCTCATTATAAGTTTTTCCTCTGAAATACTTTTCTATTTTACGATTTTCAGACTTTTTGGTGCTCCGGAAAGCTCTCCTCCAATGCTGTCAAGGTAGCTGATGAACATATCACGGAAAGCAAGTTCATCGTATGACTTCACGACCGGAAGGCTCTTCACAGCGCCCTTTACAGAAGCCGCGATGAATTCATCATCCGGCGCTATTTCCTTACCGCCAAACTTGATGGAAAGGTATCTTTCACCTTCCGGCTTCGAAGGATCATACTCGACATCAAGACCTGCCAGACCGACAAATGTATCCTCGTTTTCTTCGAGAAAATCCATGAGTTGTTGTCCCGTAATCTTTACGGTAACAATATTGACATGGTTCGGATCCTCGGCAACGATACCCGCACTCATTCTCGTGGTAGTCAGACAATCAATTGCCTTGTCGGTAATGGGACCTTCAAACAACCTGTTTTTCATACCAAAGCTGGCTCTGCATGGTACAATCCCGATATCCGCACCGGTTGCATGAAGATATGCCTCTCCGACAACAACGGCTGTTTCCTCCACGCTAAGCATTTCTTTGACAGTACCGTAGGACTCCTCCTCCACCGGCTTGCTTTCCAATGCTTCGTCCCTTACATGGTCAGCCTCTTTTAACCAATCCTCAACGGTTATTTTTCCATCTACAAGGTCAAGCGTTGTGGAGTGCATGTAGCCTTCCACCGCGCCGGACCTGCCAGCATAATTAAAACGAGATATGACTCTTCCCTGGCTGAAGGTATCTCTTACTTCATCATAGAACGGCTCATCCGTGAGATTGCTTTGTTTCAAAAGGTTAATCTCTCCCCCGCCGCCTTCGATCATAAGATTCTGCCCTTCCTGGGTGCTGAGGAAATTTAAAATCTCAAGAATCGCTTCTTTCTTAGCCTCATCCTGCGCGGCCTTTTTGGTCATGCCGAAATAACATCTTGGCATGGAAATGAGATAGTCGGAATCTTCCTCATCACTTGTATAAAAGGGCATCATGCCGATTTCATGAAGATTATCCGGAGTCTCTTCGTTTTCCCGCTCATTATAACCTTGTGCCGACTGACATTCAATGGTCATAAGGGATGTGTGATACCGGTATAGCTTCGCTGTACGCACAGGCGCTCTCAATTCCCAGAAGTCCGGTAATAATATCCCGTCATCAAACAGCCTGATCAATTTCTCCGCAGCGCCTTCCATATGGCCGATCATGCTCTCTTTTCCCTGCTGATAGTTGTCCAGCCACAACGCATTGTCAACACCCTTAAGGTAATCGTCATAGATGTATGAATCAAATATAAACGTCCACATATCTGCCCACTTAACCGTAGGTACAAACGGCTCAACATCAACCGTTACTTTCGCGTCGGGGTCGTTTTCATCAGGCTCTGTTCCTTTCAGATTCATCGCCTTAACTTCATTA
Organism: Lachnospiraceae bacterium; assembly: GCA_017391545.1. GTDB lineage: Bacteria > Bacillota > Clostridia > Lachnospirales > Lachnospiraceae > COE1. Next base: position 951 of record JAFOYD010000179.1, on the reverse strand, counting down.
AGAAGATTCACAAACTCTGTGTAGCTGTGGGGAACTTCAAGGCCAAGCTCTTGAAACGCTGTTTTATCGTACACGATGCCATAAACATATACCGGTCCCGGAAGATAATACAATCCCCCATCCTCATTGACACATTCCGACACTGCCGAAAGATAGAAGTTGTTGGTAAATTCCTCCTGGGACAGATCATAAAATTTATCTGCGACAACTTTATCATCCATCTGATACAGGCCCTCATAAAGATATATGTCAGGCTCAATATTATGTTCCATTTCCTTTGAAATGATATAGTCCGGATCGCCAACAATTTCATCTGTCACAATATCAACATTCGGGAACTTGTCTTCAAGCACCGATTCCAGGTCCAGATTCATTCTGCCACACAAATACTGGACCTTAATCTGAATCTTTTCATCCGCTTCCTTGTTTTCATCACTTGAACCGCATCCACTTAGGAAAGCTGTTACCATAGAGGCCGTCAGCATTGCGGTAACAACACGTCTCAACTGCTTTTTACTACGTCTCTTCATCATTTTCTCCTTTTTATTCCTGCTTTTCACCGTTTTAACGGAATCCTTTCCCTCTTTTGCATTTAATTGACTTTATGTAACCTCTTATCAATAATATATTATAACTGATTCATCATCAATAATAAATACATATCTATTCATTACCCTCATAGTTACGAGGCATCGAAGATGCCTTGCATTAATCCATGCAAAATTTGCAATACGAACAAGTCAATCTGCTCCTGTGTCAGACCACATTCCGGATAATCTGAAGTGGCTGCTCTCCAGCTATCTGCTTACCAAAAGGATTCAGTCAGATATAATTCTGGCTTCCCATGTACAGCACCGGTCATTCGAAAAAATCGGATACAGTGGCATCCACAAAGCCAAGAACCGCCTTCGAATCAAAGAATTGATAAAAGAACTTCGAAATTAAAAATGC
>JAFOYD010000178.1 GCA_017391545.1 Lachnospiraceae bacterium | reverse complement strand
CTTGTCATATACACCCTCTTTGCCTGCGTACTTCAGTACATAATAATATGTACCTGCATCAACAGGTGCAAAAGCTTTGCCTTCTTCATCTTTCAGTTCGATATCGTTGGCATCTACCCATACCTTTTCAAGGGTTTCGTAGGTAGCCTCTGCAATCACTGCAGGCTTCTTTGTCGTTTCATCCTCTACATCAGGTGTAATAACCGTAACAGTGATGTTCGGCTCTACTAATGTCTTGACATCGGCTTCCTTACCATCATAGACCTTTGAGATGACCTTTTCGGCATCCTCAAGCTTATTGATAACCTGAATCTCTGTTTCAATCAGGTCTGCTACTGTAATTTTCTGTTCTGCGAGGTCATCTGCCTCATAGCCCGGCACTGCATAGTTTGGTGCAAAGCTGTCGTTCAAAGTGATTGTAACCGTTGCCACATAATCACTTGTATTGGCAAACACAGCACTCTCCTCTGCTACTGCACCTGTAAGGGCATCCTTTACAGCTACTTCGATGCTCTTTACATAAGTAGCCTTGTTCAGCTCAGTAGTATTTAACTTTAAGATATATTTTTCTTTTGCAGCATCAATGAACTCCTTGACAGTCGTTCCGGGAGTTACATTAAAGCTAATATCTGTAACTGTGATTTCTGCTTTCTTGATTTCAAAGTCAACTGTCTTTTCTGCTGCCTCGCAGGCTCCCTCAATTGCAGGAAGTGAAATTACAAGGCGATAGTTTCCTGCATTAACTGGCACCTTGCCTTCTGCCATATCGGCATAAGCATCGTCTGTGCCCTGTACCTGCCACTTGTAGGTCAGCTTGTCCTTGAGGAGATTAGTCTTATCTTCTCCGTTGACCGTAATTTCAACACTGCCCTTAATGCCAGTTAACGAATCTGCAAAAGGATCGGTGATATTTTCTGCATATGTCGCAGAAGTATTGTTTGCTGTAACACTAATCTCAGTAACCAAAGACTGCGCAGTATTATCTGCAGCCTCTTCTACTGCTTCTTCAGTATTTGTCTGAGTTTCCTCAGCATCCTTGTTTTCCTCTGCTGTCTGTGTCTCAGCAGATTTTGACTCCTCTGTCGTCGTCTGTGTCTCCGGCGACTGAGAATCCTCATTTCCGCCTTCTTCGTTTCCGCCTTCGTTCTGTCCGCCATCGGCTTCGTCGCCGCCTTCTTTGTTGTCGTCCGCATCGTCGTCAACGACTTCTTCGGTCGACTGCTCGATGACAGTTTCCGGTTCGGTTGTGCTCTCTGCCGCAAAGGCTGTGGTCGGTGCTGACTGGAACACCATCGCCACGCTCAGTATGATTGGCAGAGCGCGTTTAAACAGTTTTCGTTTAAACATTCTCATAAACCCCCTTTTTGGATTTTTGATTTGGTGCATGTGAACATCACCAGATATCCCCTTTACACCTGTTATCAGTTTCGCCGACACTGCATAATCTGTCAGCTATGTTGTTAATTATACTACAATTCAAACAATTTATCAAAGTTTTTTGCTAAATTTGCAATTTTTAGCATATTGTATAGTTTAATATAATTTTACATGCCGTATTATCGTTTTATTTTTATATAATTTCGATATTTTTCGTTCAGATTATTACATGTACGCAAAAAATGCACTATATTTATGCAAATATAGTGCGTTTGGTTTTTCTATACAATATTACTTCAGCGTCATCGAGTGCCGCGTGCCTGATTATTTCCACCACTTCATGCCCTGTGGCCTGATGGTGATGGTCTTCTGATACAGGCGACGCTCCCCGATACACCGAGAACCGTCCCCTTTGTTGATTCTATAATCAAGTTGTTTCCGCTACTAAATTTTCAATCCACCGTGCAAAATGAGAACATCGTTTCATCATTGTCTCTATTCCAATCGCCTGAGCCACACTGATGCCATCAATCGTTTTCTGATAGGAACCAAATATTCTCTTGATTCGCTTAGATGGCGCTGTCTGTTCACTATTATTTACATGTTCCGGTGTTTCAAATTCACCAACCTCTGATTTCAGTTCAGCTATCATCTTCGGTTTGATTCCATTACACTTTTCAAAGCAGTCAACATCTGAAAACAGTAGTGACTCGAACTCATGCATCTGAATGTATGGTAAGAACTGACCTGCCAACATTTTTTCCTTCAGATCCTCATGGATACTTTTTTCAATATGTTCCGCTATTCTGCACGGTTCCACTTCTTTACAAGTCTTTACTCCCGGAACATCTTGTGGAAGCTTATAGTAATCTAGCATTGTTGTCAGCAAATCATATTTTCTGCTTTTACCCAGCTTTTCTAAATCTTTCTTAATACCTGCATATCGTGATACGCCCCCCAAAATGACTGTATCCGTATATACATTCTTCATCTGCAGATACGGCGATAGTATATTTCTGACAAACAGGTCCTCTGTTTCCCCCTCGCACAATATCATGATATATTTGTACTCCATACTATGGTCGTCCTCCGATTATATTTTTCTTCCACAATTCACCAATTGTATAATCTTCCAGCCAATCTGACAGTTCTTCCTTTTGGAGCCTGTGAAACTTTGACTCCCCTGCACAACTATCGACCACCACAATATCATTTGGTTCAAATGCATCAACAATTTCCACCGATTGTGTTGCCACAATGATCTGGCGCTCCTGAGCGTATTTTTTCATCAGTTCTGTAATGATTGTAATGGCAGAAGGATGGAGTCCCAGCTCCGGCTCATCAATGCAGACTACGTCCTTTCTCATTTCCTCCGGCAGACACAGCAATGTTGCAATACAGATAAAACGCAGTGTTCCATCCGAAAGATGTTCAGCACCGAACGGCATGTCACATCCACACTTTAGCCATTCCAGTCTGATCTTGTCACCTTTTAACGGATTCATCCGCAATATAAAATCTTTAAAATAGGGAGCGACCAATTGAACCATCCGCACAATATACTGATATGTCTCCATATCATTTTGCCTGATTCGGTATAAAATGGCGGCAATATTTCTCCCATCCGATGCCAGCTCAATGTTGTCATTGATATCACAATTCGCTTTCATCAAAGACGTAACACTCGTATCATGAAAATGATATACTCCTATATCATCCAACAATCTTAATTTCTTTACGATGCCATTATCCTTTAATTCCCGAAATCCTTCTATCTCATACAGGTTATGACCTTCTGTCACATCACACACACCCTGCTGTGAGAGAAAACATGTGTCCGCATTATCTGCGCTGATCCTGCCATAAAACATATATTGGTCACGCGTTATTTCACAATAGCAATCTCTTGTTGTCTTCCATCCATTATAAAGAAGGGAATTCATTCCTCCCTGAAGATTGACATATCCCTGTAACTCACAATCTCTGATTGCCTTCAGCAAATCAAATACTGACACAAGATTTGATTTGCCTGCACCATTCTCCCCAATCAGAATATTCATATTTCCAATTTCCAATTCAATTTGTTTCAGTGATTTGTAGCCCTCTATCTTCATTTTCGTCAACCGATTCATAAATCCTCCAATGCAATATCGCCATGAATTTCCTGAACAATTACACTTCTAATAATTAATATACACGATTATAAAAATCAATACAACAAGAACAAACTCTGATTTATCTTTATTTAAAAAGCGGCACCCCGTTATGGAGTGCCACTGTCTGGTTCTTCTTTATTCCCACCACTTCATGCCCTGTGGCTTGATCGTTATACTGATGGTCTTCTGACCGCCGTAGTTTCCTTCTCCCACCAGAAGGAACTTCGCACTGCCCTTCTTGGGGTTGTTCGGATATGGAATGATACGATAGTCTTTTACCTGTTCATTGTTGCTTAGTGTCACAGTCAGGTCATCCTTCGTGAGTTCAATGTCCTCACCTGTGTAGTAGAAGGTCTTGTTGACTTTGACTTTTGCCTTTGTAATACTGTTGCCCTTGTCGATAATGCGGTATGTACCGGTGATTGTTTTATCATACGCACCTTTTCCCTTGATTGTGACCGTGATCGTCGCACCGGCATTTAGCGCATCAGAATTGTCCAGATTCTTGCCACCGGACTGATACTGAATATCCTTGTCATAGTCGGTACCTGCTGCCAGCTTCTTGCCGTTCGTGTCAAAAAGCTGTGGCGTGGTGCGGAACTTTCCGGCTTTGCTGTTGTATTCGACATCCGGTAACAGCAGGAGTCCGATCTCACCGATGTCCTTTCGGATAATGTTGAACGGCTCCTCCTTTGAGCCTGTGAGATTCTTCTTTCCCTTGATGACAACGGTCGGCTTCTTGCCACTCTTCTCGGGACATACCGTGTTATTCTTATAGGAAAGCGTGTAATCCGTTCCCTCTGTCAACAGGATGCCATTTAGTGTCACGATTGGCTTAGGCTTCACGCCGCCCTTCTCGTAGGGCTGGTCTTTGCTGCCGTTTGCAAACGCTACTGTCACCGCCGATGCACTTGCAGGCTTAATTTTGAAGGAGAATGTCGTTGTTCCACTGTACGCGCCGATGCCTCTGACCGTTACTTTTGCCGTTCCGGCATTGATATTGTTGCTGTAGGATACGATTTCGTAGTTCTGCCCTTCGGTCAGCTGCTTCTTCGTCACCTTGTCTGTGATGACAGGCTTTGGCGTCTGCACCGTGCCATTGTAGGTATATTCCTTCTGCCACTTTGCCTCTGTCTTTTTGATGTCCGTTCCCAGAATCCTGAAGCTTGTCCTCGTGATTCCCTGGTATTTGCCCAGTCCGCGGATCAGCACTTCGTAGGTACCGGCATTGATGCATGCACCGTATTCCAGTGTGTAATCCGTTCCCTCTGCCAGTGTATATGTCTTGTCTGTCAGCTTCAGCATCGTGCCTGTCACGGTGACCGCTTTCCCTGTATATGACTGATCCGGTATCTTTGATTTCTTCACGCTGCTGATCAGCTTCTGATCCCCATTCATGATGATAAACTGAAAGCTCTTTTCTCCGGCAAAATTGCCTTTTCCGGACACGGTGACTGTATAAGTACCCGGATTTGTAAAGCTTTGCGCCTGCTTGAGCTCGTAGTCCTTATTTAAAGTCAGTTTTTTTCCGCTCCACTTGACCACAGGCTTTGGTGTCTGTACACCACCATTTTTGTATGCGACTGCGATGTCATCAACCACAGCTTCCGCAAGGTCAGCAGGCAGGATCTTGAAGGTCTTTGTCACGGTTCCTGCATAGTTTCCCTTGCCCTTGATGATGACGCATGGGGCTTTGTCGCCTCCGTTCGTGTTGGCATTCACGTTATTCTGGTAGCTGACGGTGTAGTCCACGCCCTTTGTCAGCTCTGCCAGACCATCATAAACGGTAAAGTCATCTGGTTTCACTGCTTTTCCCGTATACGTCTGGTCATCGACATCCGTCATCCAAAGCCCTTTCGCCTCATGCCATTTCGCATACAGAGTGAGATTGCCTGTACTTCCCTTTGGGATTTCTGTTATCTTCTCCCCGTTAAATCTGCTGTTATCGTACCAGCCCAGGAAAATATAGCCCTCGCACGCCGGATCTGCAAATATGATTTTGTCTGATTCTATAGTATATTTCGCAGGGTTTGACTCCGTGTTTGTAGCGCCTTTCACATTCAGCACATAGGTAATCGTATATTCAATCGGCGTGTACTGTGCTGTCAATGTCGTATCCGCCATAATCTTCTCATAGCTGCCGCTCCAGCCCTTGAACGTATAGCCTTCACGAACCGGTGCCGTCGGCGGTATGGCATTTTCGCCCTCTTCGACCTG
>JAFOYD010000014.1 GCA_017391545.1 Lachnospiraceae bacterium | reverse complement strand
TTGATGTGCTGTTTGGGCCTGCATATAAGGGAATTCCCCTTGCAGTAGCTACGACCATGGCATTTAGTGAGCTTTATGGCAGAGATATCAAGTACTGCTCAAACAGAAAGGAAGTAAAAGACCACGGTGATGTGGGAATCCTTCTTGGCAGCGATTTAAATGATGGAGACAGAGTCGTGATCATCGAGGATGTTACGACATCCGGTAAGTCGATTGAGGAAACCTTCCCGATTCTTAAGGAACAGGCGAATGTAGATGTCGTTGGACTTATGGTGAGCCTGAACCGTCAGGAGCGCGGCAAGACACAGAAGAATGCGCTCGCAGAGATTCGTGAGGTTTATGGTATAGAGACAGGCGCCATCGTTACGATGGAGGAAGTCGTAGAGCATCTGTACAATAAGAACTACAATGGCAGAGTATTGATCGACGATAAGATGAAAGCAGCCATTGATGCATATTATGCCCAGTATGGTGCGAAGTAGTTAGACTGGAGGGTAGAAAATTATATGGATGAGAAAGTGTATAAGACGATGAGCCGTTCAGGGGCGCTTTCCATAGTTGTGGGTGTGATCTCCATCGTGGTAGGACTTGCAAGCGGAGTGCTTCTTTTGATTAGCGGAGGCAGACTATTGGCTGGTAAATCAAAGATATTGTTTTAGTGTTGACAGGATGGGCATTTCATACGGAATGCTCATTCTCTTTGCATTATTGGAAATTCTGACAGCGTAAAAAGGAGGTACGGATGCATCGAATTTTAAGCAAAAACGGGTATATTTTTACGGATAAGAAAAATCCTAAGTGGGGAATCATGGCGAGCATGCTTGGACTGATCGCGACGATCTCACTGTGTCTTGTGATCCACTTTACCTATTTGAATGGAGGAACAGCTCCCATGCAGTATGGTCTGGTGGTGATTCTTGCGATTGCGTATGCCATTGCAGGTATGGTCCTTGCCATTCGTTCATTGACGGAAAAGGATATTTTCCGGTTTTTCCCAATCTGTGGAATTGTGCTTAATGCGCTGGCAATTTTAGGCGGCGGCGTAATCTTATATTTTGGAGTGATTTAAAGATGAGTATGATAATAGAAAGATATGAACTATCCTGTGACAGAATCAGGGAAATTGCCACATCGCAGGAAACGGGAGAACGTTTTAGAGAATATTTCAGAAAAACGGCGGAATTTATACTGCAGGTTGTGGAAAGCTATGAAAATCTGGGAAAAACTAAGGATATCGAGAGCCTCAGGGCAGAAAACAGGGCACTATATCATGACATCTATGGGGATAATTACGCTGTAAGCTATGCGAATCCTGCGTATGCCTGTGAGAAGTTGGGAGAGGAATACGGACAGCTGTTGTCATTTCTGTACACAGAGCTCCAGGCAATGATTCCATATGCATTTGAAGCAATGCAGGAAGAACTTGTGATCCGCATGGAGCTTTTTGTAGAGATTTACAATTCCTTTTCGTATGCATATGTGGATTTTGGTGGGTCAGCAGCGCCGTCGCAGGAGGATATCAGGGAGATTCTTTACTGGTTCGTGAGTGACTACTCAGAGACAGCCGCGCAGTGGAGAGTGCGGACACAGGTGGATTCAGACTGTGATTTTGCAGTGAAGATCATTATGGAAAGCAATCTCGACGATATCCGTTATCTCTACCGGTATGGAGAGTTCGTGTCACCTGAGATCGAGAAAATGGCAATGTATCTGAATTCACTGCCAGAGGAACGCATTCAGATGATCGCAGATACCTACACAGAGGGATACCGCATCGGTTTTGTCAAGGGAAATAAGGACTTGAGCAAAAAAGAAACGGTCGATATCCGCTATATGATCGGCTTTGAGCGCATCGTCAGGGCGGCAGTTAAAAATCTTGAAAAGATGGGGCTAAGGCCGACTGTCTACAGAGCTTCAGGCAGTATATTCCACAAGAAGGGTGTCAACAAGATTGGATATTTTGGAGCAGATGCCAACAGGCAGTTTGCGTATGACCATAAGGATGATATTGCGCTGTTTCTTGATAAAAAGCTTGTGAACAGGAAGCTTGAAGTCTTAAAAGCTGCCTATGAAGAAGTGAAGGAGAAGGCTGCAAAGTATGCAGGTCCGGCGGTAATCGAGGTGTTTGGCGAGAAGCCTTTTGCGCCGATTGCCAAAAAGGAAGCCTGCAGCCTGAGCGTAGAGCAGCAGAAGCTTTCTGCTGAGTACACAGGGGAAGCAGCTGCGATCGTCAATCAGTATATTATCGGTGAGGAGAGAAGCTTCACGATCATTGCTTTTCCAGTGCCGGATATCGGAGAGCATTTTGCAGAAATTTTTGACGAGACGGTGAAACTCAATACCCTTGATTATACGACGTATGAGCGCATACAGGCAACGATCATTGACACACTGAATAAAGCTCGATATGTCGAAATCAAAGGAATGAACGGCAACCGGACTGATCTTCGGGTGGCGCTGTACCCGCTCGCAGACAGGGAGAAGGAGACGATTTTTGAGAACTGCGTTGCAGATGTGAACATCCCGGTAGGCGAGGTGTTTACAACGCCGGTACTTGAGGGGACAAATGGCAGGCTTCATGTCAAGCGTGTCTTTTTGAATGAACTCGAATACCATGATCTTGAGATGGAATTCAAGGATGGCATGGTTTCTGATTATACCTGCACGAACTTTGACAAGGATGAGGAAAATAAGGCATATATCAAAGAAAATGTCCTGTTCAACCATGACACACTTCCGATGGGAGAGTTTGCGATCGGTACCAACACGACGGCCTATATGACGGCGAAAAAATACGATATCGAAAGTCTTTTTCCGATTCTGATCGCAGAGAAGACAGGTCCCCACTTTGCAGTGGGCGATACCTGCTATTCAAGAAGTGAGGATGTGCGCGTATATAATGAGGATGGAAAGGAAATTGTGGCAAAGGACAATTCGGTTTCCATTTTAAGAAAAACAGATCCTTCAAAGGCATATTTTGCATGCCATACAGATATTACCATTCCATATGACGAGTTAGGCTCAATTATTGCGTATGATGAGAACAAAACGGCATATACTATTATTGAAAAGGGGAGATTTGTGCTCGAAGGCACAGAGGAACTCAATGTTCCTTTTGCGTAAAATGGGGAATCAAAAATTATCGCGGACAAAATTCGCGATAATTTTTTGTCGTTTTAAGTTGACGTTTAGAAGTATTATTTGTAAACTATAAGATATGGAAATAAATAATTAGGAGGTTTATTATGGCACAGGTTGGAATTGTTATGGGTTCTGATTCGGATATGCCTGTTATGGCAAAGGCAGCAGAAATCTTGGAGGAGCTTGGCATTTCTTATGAGATGACAATCATCTCCGCACACAGAGAACCGGACGTATTTTTTGAGTATGCTAAGACAGCAGAGGATAAAGGATTTAAGGTAATTATAGCCGGAGCAGGAATGGCAGCTCATCTGCCTGGAATGTGCGCAGCAATCTTCCCTATGCCGGTGATTGGTATTCCAATGCACACGACTTCGCTTGGCGGTCGTGATTCCCTTTACTCGATTGTACAGATGCCATCTGGTATTCCGGTAGCTACAGTAGCAATCAACGGTGGTGCAAATGCCGGACTGCTGGCAGCAAAGATTCTTGCAACCTCTGACAAGGAGCTTCTTGCAAAGCTAAAAGATTATTCAACGAATCTCAAGGAACAGGTGCAGGCTAAGGATGCAAAGCTTCAGGAGATTGGGTACAAGGAATATCTCAAAAAATAGAATGAATCAACAAAAGAATATTATAGGATAAATATGGAGGTCACTATGGATTATAAGAACGCAGGTGTAGATATTGAAGCTGGATATAAGTCAGTTGAGCTGATGAAAAAGCATGTAAAGGAAACCATGAGACCGGAGGTGCTTGGTGGCATTGGAGGTTTCTCAGGAGCATTCTCCATGGAGAAGTTCAAAGATATGGAAAAACCGACACTTGTGTCAGGTACTGATGGCGTCGGCACAAAGATCAAACTGGCATTTCTGATGGATAAGCATGATACAGTAGGTATTGACTGTGTAGCGATGTGTGTAAATGATATTGCGTGTGCAGGTGGAGAACCTTTATTTTTCCTTGACTATATCGCATGTGGAAAAAATGAGCCGGAGAAGATTGCTACGATCGTAAAGGGCGTGGCAGAAGGTTGTAAGCAGTGTGGCGCAGCACTCATCGGTGGCGAGACAGCAGAACATCCGGGACTGATGCCGGAGGACGAATACGATCTTGCAGGCTTTGCAGTCGGTGTGGTAGATGAGAAGGATCTGATCACAGGCAATGACCTGAAGGCAGGAGATGTACTTGTAGGTATCGCATCAAGCGGTGTTCACAGCAATGGTTTTTCCCTTGTCAGAAAAGTATTTGAGATGACAAAGGAAAGCTTAAATACATACTATGACGAGCTGGGAAAAACACTGGGAGAAGCATTGATCGAGCCTACGATCATCTATGTAAAAGCACTTAAGAGTGTCAAGGATGCAGGCGTGAAGGTAAAGGCGTGCAGCCATATTACAGGTGGTGGATTCTATGAGAACGTTCCAAGAATGCTTCACGATGGCGTACATGCTGTTATTAAGAAAGACAGCTATGAAGTGCCTGCAATTTTCAAACTGATGCAGAAAAAGGGAAATATTGATGAGCATATGATGTACAATACCTATAATATGGGTATCGGTATGATTGTGGCAGTCGATCCTGCTGATGTTGATAAGACAATGGAGGCAATCAAGGCTGCGGGCGAGACCTGCTACGTGATCGGTGAGATCAAGGATGGCGAAAAGGGAGTAACATTATGCTAAGAGTATGCGTATGCGTATCCGGTGGAGGTACGAACCTTCAGGCAATCATTGACGCGATTGATGCAGGAAAGATTACAAATGCTCAGATCGTGCGTGTCATCAGCAACAACAAAGGTGCTTTTGCACTGGAGCGGGCACGTGGTAAAGGGATTGATGCAGTAGCCATATCACCAAAGGATTACGCAGACAGGGAACTTTTTAATGAAGCATTTTTACAGTGCGTGGATGAGGCAGAACCGGATCTGGTCGTGCTTGCCGGATTTTTGGTGGTCATTCCACCTGTGATGATTCAGAAATATGAGCGTCGTATCATAAATATCCATCCATCCCTGATTCCATCTTTTTGTGGAACCGGCTATTATGGACTCAAGGTACATGAGGCGGCTCTGGCTCGCGGGGTAAAGGTCACAGGAGCTACGGTTCATTTTGTGGATGAGGGCACGGACACGGGTCCGATCATCCTGCAGAAGGCTGTAGAAGTATTGCCGGACGATACGCCAAAGGTGCTTCAGCAGCGCGTTATGGAGCAGGCTGAATGGCAGATTCTGCCACAGGCGATCGATATGATCGCAAACGGGCGGATCTAATGAAAAGGACAGGAGATAAATAAAATGAAGGTTTTAATCGTAGGAAGTGGCGGAAGAGAGCATGCGATTGCTACAAGTGTGGCAAAAAGCGCACGTGTCGATAAGATATACTGTGCACCAGGTAATGCCGGAATCGGTCAGATTGCAGAGTGTGTGCCAATCGGTGCCATGGAGTTTGATAAGCTTGTGGCGTTTGCAAAGGAAAAAGAGATTGACCTGACCATCATCGGTATGGACGATCCTTTGGTGGGCGGTGTTGTCGATGCCTTTGAAGCAGAAGGACTCAGGGTATTTGGCCCTAGGAAAAATGCTGCGATTCTGGAAGGATCAAAGGCTTTTTCCAAGGATTTAATGAAGAAATATAATATTCCGACAGCGGCATATGAAACATTTGATGACGCCGACAAGGCACTGGCTTATCTGGAGACAGCTCAGTTCCCGATCGTATTGAAGGCGGATGGTCTGGCGCTTGGTAAGGGCGTGTTGATCTGCAATACGCTTGCGGAGGCACAGGACGGTGTCAAGTCCATCATGCTTGACAAACAGTTCGGAACAGCCGGAAATCGTATGGTCATTGAGGAATTTATGACAGGACGCGAGGTTTCTGTATTGTCCTTTGTTGATGGCAAGACGATCAAGACGATGACTTCTGCACAGGATCACAAACGTGCACAGGACGGAGATCAGGGATTGAACACAGGCGGAATGGGAACCTTTTCGCCAAGTCCGTTCTATACTGATGAGGTCGATGAATTCTGTAAGAATTATATTTACCAGGCTACAGTAGATGCGATGGCATCAGAGGGAAGAGAATTTAAAGGAATCATTTTCTTTGGATTGATGCTGACTGCAAAAGGCCCAAGAGTACTTGAGTATAATGCAAGGTTTGGTGACCCGGAGGCACAGGTTGTGCTTCCTCGTATGAAAAATGACATCATTGATGTGATGGAAGCATGTATTGACGGCAAGCTTGATACGATTGACCTTCAGTTTGAGGATAATGCGGCTGTATGTGTTGTCCTTGCAAGCGAGGGATATCCGGTCAAGTATGATAAGGGACTTGAAATCAGAGGACTTGAGAACTTTGAAGGAAAGGACGGATATTACTGCTTCCATGCAGGTACGAAGCTTGATGAAAATGGCAGGTTCGTGACCAATGGAGGACGTGTCCTGGGAGTAACGGCAAAGGGTGAAGATCTGAAGCAGGCAAGGGCAAATGCTTACGCCGCTACGGAATGGATTGATTTTGACAACAAGTATATGCGCCATGATATTGGAAAGGCAATTGATGAGGCGTAACAGGGAGTAGAGAAATGAAAAAACACAGAAGAAATGGTATAAAGCATGCATTAGCAGCAGCAGCCTTTTGCATGGTAATGAGCATCGGTATCCTATGCATGGCTGACGAGAAAGGAACTGTGACAGTAGCAAGTGCCAAAATCAGAGCTTCTGCTGATTCTTCAAGTGAACAGCTTGGAAGTGTGGCGCAGGGTGGAAATGTTGACATCATCAGCGAGACGACTGGTGCAGATGGCAAGACCTGGTATCAGGTGTATGTAGATGCGAACACAAAGGGATATATCAGGGCTGACCTTGTAAAGAAAAATGGCAGTTCAGAAACCACGTCTTCCAATGCTACAGCAACCGACCAGAGTGTTACGACTGCAACACCGGTCGATGCAAAAAAAGGTACTGTTGTGACAAGCAATGTGCGCATCAGAAAGGGAGCTTCTACAAATCATGATGTGGTAGCTACGGCAAACCGCGGAATGGTTGTTACGGTAACCGGAGAAGCCAATGGTGCAGATGGTAAAAAGTGGTATCAGATATCATTTTCATACAATAACAAGGAAATCACAGGCTTTATTCGTTCTGATCTTGTGACTTTTGATAATGTGCCGGCAGATACGGCAGTATCGGAGATCACTGGAGAAGAAAACAACCCTGAGACATCAACGGAACCAGCGACTGAGGAGGAGCAGGAGCCGTCGCAGGAGCCTGACCAGACAAGTCAGCAGAACAATGATTCAGCCAATATTATTCTCATGAATGTTGAGGAAGTTCCATATATTATGCCTGGCTTTGTAGCGGTGGATCTCAACTGGAATGATCAGAAGATCAATGCGTACAAGAACGGTAATTTCTATATTTTCTATGTGCAGAAACAGAATGGTGAAGAAGGCTGGTATTTGTTTGACTCAGAGAAAGGAATCTATCAGAGGTATGCGTATACAGCAGCTGATGTAACAATACCGGAGGAAAAAAGCGGTGCGGGAAGCATAGTTGTGATTATTCTTGTCATTATCATTGTGATTTTGATGGCTGCAATAGGACTTCTGATCCTGAAACTGAGAGAATATACTGCATATGATGGCGGATATGACGATGAGGACGATGAGGAATACTCCGACAATGAAGGCTTTGAGGATCTTGAAGAACTTGATGATGATGAAACAGAGAACGTACAGCAGTCAAGACGTCCACAGTTACAGTCAAGCCAGATGATAAAACGTCCGCAGCCACAGTCAGGAGCGCAGCAGGCGGCTTCGCAGCCGGTAAGACGTCCGCAGCCCCAGTCAGGAGTACATCAGGCGACTTCACAGCCGGTAAGACGTCCGCAGCCTCAGCCAGGAGTGCAACAGCCGGTAAGACGTCCGCAGCCCCAGCCAGGAGCACAGCAGGCGGCTTCACAGCCGGTAAGGCGTCCACAGCCACAGTCAGGAGCGCAGCAGGCGGCTTCACAGCCGGTAAGGCGTCCGCAGCCCCAGTCAGGAACACAGGCGGTAAGACATCCGCAGAGCACAATGGGCAGAAATCCGCAGGGCGCACGACCACAGGGACAAAGACCAGCACCAGGACAGGGAAATCCGCAGGGAGCGGTAAGACGTCCACAGCCACAGAATGATAATATGCGTCCACAAAAAGGATACAAGGCAAAAAATATGCTGGATCAAGATGATGACGATATGGATTTCATGGACATTTAAAAAAAGATGCAAGTCTCCGACTTGCATCTTTTTTTGTAAAAACTTTATAACATCTCTTGTATACATATGGCCTGTGTGCTACAATACATATAACAGCCGGTTAGCGTTAAGGAGTGATAGCAGATATGTATATAGAGATTGATTTTAACAGTGATGAAGCCCTTTATCTACAGCTGCGCAACCAGATTATAATCGGGATCGCTACGTCTCAGTTTCAGGAAGGGGACGCACTTCCATCGGTGAGACAGCTTGCAGATACGATAGGCATCAATATGCATACAGTCAACAAGGCGTATTCTGTGCTGAAGCAGGAGGGGTTTGTCAAGGTAGACAGAAGAAAAGGTGCAGTGATTGCCATTGACATTGACAAGATGCAGGCAATCGAGGATTTGAAACGTGATATGCAGGTGCTGTTAGCAAAGAGCAGATGCAAGCAGATTTCACGAGATGAGGTCCATGCACTGATTGATGAGATTTATGAAAGTTATGAGGCTGATGGCGAGAAGTGTGACTATGATGATATTGATTCATTATGATACTGAATAGTTGCAGGTAGCAATATTTAAAATTAGTAATATATTAATGGAGGCATAAAGAACATGCAGCAGTTTACAGATAAGGCAAAGGTGGCTCTGCAAAAGGCCGCCAAGGCTGCAAGAGATCTTCATCAGAGCTATATTGGAAGTGAGCACATTCTGGTTGGTCTTGTGAAAGAAAAGACAGGTGTTGCGGCGAGAGTGCTTGCGGAAAATGGTGTGGATGAGGTGCAGCTGATCAGCATGATCAAGGAGCTGATCGCACCCGAGGGGAATATCGCTATGCTGGAGCGTGATGGATATTCTCCAAGAGCGATCAAAATCCTTGAGGACAGCCATAGGCTGGCAGAGAAATATAAAAGTCAGATGACTGGTACAGAACACATTCTGCTTGCGATATTAAGGGAAGGCGAGAATGTCGGGCTTCGACTTTTAAATACGATCGGTGTCAATGTACAGAAACTCTATATGGACACACTGGTCGCAATGGGTGAGGATATTAATCAGCACAAGGATGACCTGAACAGAAATCGAAATAAAAAGAAAAAAGACGGTGTCACACAGACCTTGAACCAATACAGCAGAGATCTCACCTATCTGGCAAAAGAGGGAAAACTGGATCCTGTGGTCGGCAGGGATACCGAGATCATGCGTGTCGTACAGATTTTGTCAAGACGCACGAAGAATAATCCATGTCTGATCGGTGAGCCGGGGGTCGGTAAGACAGCAATCGCGGAAGGGCTTGCACTGAGAATTGTCAATGGGGAAGTTCCTGACACTGTGAAAAATAAGCGTGTCGTCACGCTGGACCTTGCAGGCATGGTGGCTGGATCGAAATACCGTGGAGAGTTTGAGGAGCGTATCAAAAAGGTTATCAAAGAAGTGATCGATGCTGGCAACATTTATCTTTTCCTCGATGAGATTCATACGCTGATCGGTGCAGGTGGCGCAGAGGGAGCAATTGATGCGTCAAATATCCTGAAACCCTCTCTGTCAAGAGGTGAGATCCAGCTGATTGGAGCTACGACCATCGCAGAGTATCGCAAATACATTGAAAAGGATGCCGCACTGGAGCGCCGTTTCCAGCCTGTCATGGTCGAGGAACCGGATGAAAACGAGGCGGTTGAGATCCTGAATGGTGTGGCATATAAATACGAGGAACATCACAATGTCACGATTACGCAGGAGGCCATTGAGGCGGCGGTAAAACTGTCAGACCGATATATCAATGACAGAAATCTCCCGGATAAGGCAATTGACCTGATTGATGAGGCGTCAGCTGCCATACGACTCAAGAATATGAATGTGCCGGATGTGCTAAAGGAAATGACGGATCAGATTAAAAAGTATGATCTTCAGATTGAGCGTTCGATCAGAATGGAGGCTTATACGCAGGCGGCAGAGCTTCGCGGACAGCAGGAGGAACTGATTAAAAAGTATGAGAAGGCGGTCAATAAATATGAGAAAAATCAGTCTGAGAAGAATCTTGTTGTAACGGAAAATGATATTGCGGAGGTCGTATCCAACTGGACCAAGATACCGGTCAAGAAGCTCACGCAAAAGGAAAGCGAGCGGTTGTTAAAGCTGGAATCGATTCTCCATAAGCGTGTCATTGGTCAGGAGGAAGCAGTGACAGCCGTAGCACAGACGATGAAACGCGGACGTGTGGGACTTCAGGATCCGAACAGACCGATCGGCTCGTTCCTTTTCCTGGGACCTACGGGTGTCGGCAAGACGGAGCTTTCAAAAGCGCTTGCAGAGGCGATGTTTGGCTCTGAAAATGCGCTGATCCGTGTCGATATGTCGGAGTATATGGAGTCGCATTCTGTATCGAAGATGGTTGGTTCTCCTCCGGGGTATGTAGGCTTTGAGGAGGGAGGACAGCTCAGTGAAAAGGTGCGCAGAAACCCGTATTCTGTGGTGCTGTTCGATGAGATTGAAAAAGCACACCCTGATGTGTTCAACATCCTTCTTCAGGTGCTTGATGATGGTCATATTACGGACTCAAAGGGCAGAAAAGTAAGTTTTAAAAATACAATTCTCATCATGACATCGAATGCTGGCGCACAGCGGATCATTGATCCCAAAAATCTTGGATTCGCGACAACGCAGGACGCGAATGCTGATTACAACAAGATGAAGTCCAATGTTATGGAGGAAGTGAAGCGTCTGTTCAAGCCGGAGTTCATCAATCGTATTGATGAGATCATGGTATTCCATCCACTCACAGAGCAGGATATGAAACAGATCATCACATTGCTGTCCAAAAAGCTTTGTGACCGATGCAAGACTCAGATGGATATCGACCTTACCTTTACCAATACGCTGAAGGAATATCTGGTAAAGAAGTATTCTGATCCTAAGATGGGAGCCAGACCGCTAAAACGTGCGATTCAGAATGTCGTCGAGAATGAGCTGGCGACAGCAATCCTTGAGGGAAAAGTCAAACAGGGAGATACTGTTTCGGCAGGTGTGCGTGGCGACAAGGTGACATTTACTGTGAAGGAAAAAGGAAAAAAATAATTCCAAAAATATTCACAAATATCTTGTAGAAAAAGATAAGAAAATAGTATATGATAGAGATATGGTACATGATACCGTGATCATTAATTGTTAATTTTAGGAGGACAAAAGAAATGGCAGTAGTTGAAGAATTACTACGTTCCGAGAGTAACGGAAATAT
>JAFOYD010000177.1 GCA_017391545.1 Lachnospiraceae bacterium | reverse complement strand
GTGCCATTGAACTGTACAGTCACGACTCCGTTTAAATCTTCCCGGTATTTTACATTTCCATAACCTGCAAGTGTATCGATCAGCAGATCCCGTTCGTCTCTCAAGTCATTTGCATGTTCCTGACCGCCTACTTCGATCTTTGCGATTGCCTTGTTCAGCTCATCGATTCGTTTTCCTATATTATTGATATCTTTTACTGCATCAAGGACCTGCGTGTTGAGGTTGTCCTGATAATCGATAAAGGATTTATAGACTGCTGTGGCATTTTCCAGAAAGCTTGCTGATTTGGATACCAGCATGGAGATATTCGTGGTATCGTTTGGTGTCTTGGCAAGCTCCTGCATCGCAGTCCACAAGCCTGACACAGAGTCGCGAAAGGCTGCTCCGTCAAACTCGCCCATGATATCCTCCACCTCTAAAATTGCCGCATATGAAGTTTCATAATAGGATAATCTTCCTGACTCCTCACGGTAGGTCGCATCAAGAAACGCATCTCTGATGTGCCTGCACTCGGAATATTTGACACCGTCACCGATCTGGACATTATAGCCTGATATGGTACGGTCTGTGTTCGTATATGTCGTATCGCTGTTTGCCACCTGCTGGCGAACATAACCGACTGTATTCAGATTTGAAAGGTTATGCGCTGTTGTGTTGAGCGCATTCTGTGATGTGCGTAATCCGCTGTTACCGATATATAATGCTCCAAATAAAGACATGGTATCTCACCTCGTGTTCCGTCGTTATTGCTTCGCGTCGAAACCGCCATGAAAGATACCAAGTGATTGTCCGTTTGTATATGCATCCTTTGTGTAATTGGCTGTTTGCGGCGCAGACTTCATAGCCCGTATCATATTGAGATTAAAGTCCACCATATCAAGCTTATCCGCAAGGAGCATCTGATTTTTGTCATTTGCCGCCTTGAGACTGTCAATGGTCGCTCTCAACCGTTTCTGCACGCCTTTTAGCATTTCCTGCTGGTCAGGCATCTTGTCGAGCATTTGAATCAGGTCAATTAGTTTCAATGTTTTAACGTCCCTGTTAACTACGTTGGCAATATCAGCCAGGATTTTATTTCTCTCTTTTTCGATCCCCTGTATTGTGCCTACGATTTCCTGTTCATCTTCCGTGATTTTTCCCAGGTCTTCAATGTTCCCCGCCACGATGACGGGTGTTTTGCTCTCAGCGAGTGCGATGAGCTTCTCATACTCACGGTTCTCACTGTCGAGCACGTCAATTAAATTTTCCAATAAGCTTGCCACCTGTATACCTCACCCTTCATCTGTCATTGGCAATCCAATCGTTGCTAAAAAAGCCCACTGTATTTCTCCAGAATCTTGCCCGCAAAATCCTCTACATCGACCTCATAAGTGCCATTGTCGATCTGTTCTTTGATAGAATTTACAAGGTCTTCACGAACATCGGGAGTGCTTGAAAGTGCCTTTTTGGCAATCGTAGCATCCTGTGCTGTGGCTGATAATAACAGCTGGTCTTTGAAGCTTGTAGTAGTCGTTTTCTTTCCTTCGACCTTGGTCGGCTTCTTGGTTCCATAAATCTGCTGAATCTGATTATAAGCATCAATACGCATACCGGACTCCTCCTTACCTTTCAACATATATTGAGCACCAGTATATTGCTTCTTACTTAATTTATCGGTAAGTTTTTGATTTACTTTATACCTTTTGCAAAATTTCTGTAAGCATGCTGACTCTGTTGAATGGAAATGAGAAATAATAACCATCTGCAAAGTCAGCGGTCAGCTGCATGACTTCCCTGGCAAGCGCCACGCCGACGGCCTCGCCTGTTTCTCTGTCTGCGTTTTCGGGATATCGCGCCACGATTTCATCTGTGACCATGACACCTGCGATCTCATTTTTCATAAAGAGGGCATTTTTGCGGCTTACCAAAGGCATGATGCCGCAGAGGATGCGCGCACCTGTCTCGTTCTTGATCCTGCGCACTCTGTCAGCAGCTTCGGCTGTAAAAATGGGCTGTGTCAGGAAAAAGGATGCACCTGCTTCCATCTTTCTGATCACACGTCTGATCTCTACATCAAGATTTATTCGCCCCTGGTTGATGGCTCCTCCGTAGGTCAGCGGGCAGTCGGTAAAGCTCTCCGCGTTCATGTCCTGTGCGATATTCATCAGTCCTACTGCATCAAAGTTAAATACTGCCTTTGTCGTCTGTCGGGCCAGTGTCGGGACCGGATCCCCTGTGATGATCAGGAAGTTATGGATGTCATTGATGTGTGCCCCGAGAAACGTCGAGCGCATGGCGATGGCATTTTTGTCGCGGCAGCAGATATGCGGCATCACGCACATGCCTGTCTCACGGTGCACTTTTCCTGCCATCAGGACAGAATCAATACGGGTACGGCCTGAGGGCGAATCGGGAAAGGTCAGCACATCGACGCCCAATCCCTCAATCATATGAGCGGCTTCGAGAAGCTTCTCATCATTGGCAGTTGCGGGAGGCGCAAGCTCTACCGCGATCAGTTTGCGGGAGGCGCCTGCAAAAAAGGAACGATCATGTATCGTTTGCGGTTTTTCCTGCTGCGCTGGTGTTTCTGCCGTTTTTGGCTTTTGCGTAAGGTCGAGTCCTGCGGACAGGAGCTTAATGAACTGGGGCGTCGTACCGCAACAGCCGCCGATGATGTCCACGCCGTCTTTGCCTGTCAGCTCTGCTGCCTTTGTTTGAAAATATTCGGGGTGT
>JAFOYD010000176.1 GCA_017391545.1 Lachnospiraceae bacterium | reverse complement strand
AGGCAAGAATGCGTGTGCATGAGGACAGAAACCGCTATACGGGAATCATGGCAGGCGTGGGAACAATTCTCGCGGATGATCCGATGCTCAACTGCCGACTGGAAGGTGGCGGCAGAAATCCGGTAAGGATAGTGTGCGACACCAATTTGAGGACACCGCTTGAGAGTACTGTCGTGGAGACTGCGGGTAGTATCCGAACCATCATCGCCACAGCGTGTACAGACGAGAGGCGGCAGCAGGCATACCTCGACAAGGGCTGTGAGATCATAACCGTACAAAAGCGTGAAGGCGAAATTGATTTAAGGGAGCTGATGCGCAGACTTGGAGAGCGCAATATCGATGGAATTTTGCTCGAGGGCGGCGGAACGCTCAACTTTTCTGCTCTGCAGGTGGGTATTGTCAATCGGGTGCAGGCATACATCGCACCGAAGCTCTTTGGCGGTGCATCGGCAAAGACACCAGTAGAAGGAGCCGGATTTGCCAAGGTCTGTGAAGGCGTGCAGCTTACGAACACAACAGTCTGTGAAATTGATGGTGACATTCTGCTGGAAAGTGAGGTGGTAAAAGCATGTTCACAGGAATAATCGAGGAAGTCGGACAGGTAAAAGCGCTAAAGAGAGGAGCCAATTCCATCATATTGACAGTAGGAGCGTTGACGATCATGGATGACTTAAAGCTCGGCGACAGCGTGGCGACAAACGGCGTGTGCCTGACAGTCACGGCTCTCGGAAAGGACTTTTTTCAGGCAGATGTGATGCACGAGACGATGAACCGTTCGTCGCTTGGGAGTCTGAAGCCCGGCTCGCATGTTAATCTGGAACGTGCGATGCCGGCAAATGGCAGATTTGGCGGTCATATGGTGTCGGGGCACATCGACGGAACCGGGAATATCAAAGCGATTGAAAAGGACGATAATGCTGTGTGGTATACGATATCTGCCGATGAACGGATTTTGCGCTATATCGTTGAAAAAGGCTCGATTGCCATCGACGGCATCAGCCTGACTGTGGCGAAGGTCACAGACCATGATTTTTCCGTTTCCATCATACCACATACACTGAAAGAGACAATCTTGGCTGAGAAAAAGGTCGGTGATATTGTCAATCTGGAAAATGACATGGTTGGAAAATATATTGAAAAATTTATGACACATGTGTCAGAAAATGAAAAGCCGCAAAAAGGAAAAATTGACATGGCATTTCTTGCCGGAAACGGCTTTATATAATAATGAAAGGATGGCTGAAAATGTTTGAATACAACACAATTGAGGAGGCGCTTGAGGCGCTTCGCAGTGGAGAGATCATTCTCGTGACGGATGACGAGGACAGGGAAAATGAGGGCGATTTTATCTGTGCGGCACAGTTTGCCACTACGGAGAATGTCAACTTTATGGCAGCGCAGGGAAAAGGATTGATCTGTATGCCGATGGGCGAGGAGCTTTGCGAGCGGTTACAGCTTCCGCAGATGGTACAAAAAAATACAGATAATCATGAGACAGCGTTTACGGTCTCCATCGATCATGTGGATACCACGACAGGTATTTCTGCCGCTGAACGCGGGCTGACAGCACGCAAGGTCGTAGACCCTGCATCGAAACCTGCAGATTTCAGACGACCGGGGCACATGTTCCCGCTGCTTGCGAAGAAAAACGGTGTGCTTGAGAGAAACGGGCATACAGAGGCGACGGTGGACTTGATGCGGCTTGCAGGCTTAGAGCCTTGTGGGCTTTGCTGTGAAATCATGGGGGATGACGGTCACATGCTCCGCACACCGCAGTTAATCGAACTGGCGCAGAAATGGAAGCTCAAATTCATCACGATCAAGGCGCTTCAGGATTACCGAAAAAAACATGACAAACTGGTAGAATGTGTGGCAAGTCCGGAGCTTCCGACCGGATTTGGAAAATTCAGGGCATATGGCTATCGCAATCTTTTGAATGGAGAGCATCATGTGGCACTGGTAAAGGGCGAGATCGGTGACGGTAAGGATGTGCTTTGCAGGGTGCATTCCGAATGTCTGACCGGAGATGTCTTTCATTCGTCGCGCTGCGACTGTGGCGAGCAGCTTGCAAAGGCAATGGAAATGATCGAGGCACAAGGCAGAGGAATCTTGCTCTATATGCGTCAGGAGGGGCGCGGTATCGGTCTTTTGAATAAGCTGCGCGCGTATGAGTTACAGAGCAAAGGCATGGATACGGTCGAGGCAAATCTGGCACTTGGCTTTGATGAGGACTTGCGGGAATACTATATCGGTGCGCAGATCTTAAAGGATTTGGGAGTCAAGACACTTCGGTTGCTTACCAACAATCCGGATAAGGTATATCAGCTGTCAGATTACGGCATGGAGATCGTGGAGCGCGTCCCGATTGAAATCGAAGCGAACCAGTATGATGCCTTTTATTTACAGACAAAGAAGATGAAAATGGGGCATTATCTCAAATAACCGGTTCAAAATTGGTTCTGAGGCATTACCACATTTCTACAAATATACAACGTCACTATTCAGTACCTTCATAGTTACGTGCACAAATCCATGCAAAATTTGCTTCGCAAATGGATTTGTGCCTGCTACCACTACTTTTTCTCACGGTCAGCAAAGCGAACCTTGTTCGCTATGTAAATGCGCAGACCTGCTGAACAGTTACCATACAACAATTTATAATAGGAAAGGATAGAATAAACTATGAAGACTTATGAAGGAAATTATGTAGCATCAAACAAGGACATTAAGATTGGTATCGTGGCAGCACGATTCAATGAGTTCATCACCTCAAAGCTTTTAGGAGGAGCGCTGGATGCATTGCGCAGACATGATGTGCCGGAGGACAATATTGAGACAGCATGGGTGCCGGGAGCCTTTGAGATTCCATTAATCGCTTCCAGAATGGCAAAGAGCGGCAAGTATGATGCGATCATTTGTCTGGGAGCAGTCATCAGAGGCACGACATCGCATTATGACTATGTGTGCAGTGAGGTGTCCAAGGGAATCGCCAGCGTTTCCCTGCAAAATGACATTCCTGTCATGTTTGGGGTGCTGACAACAGAGAACATTGAGCAGGCAATTGAACGTGCAGGAACGAAGGCAGGCAATAAGGGCTTTGACTGTGCGACAGGGGCAATCGAGATGGTGAATCTGATGCGTCAGATCGGATAAAAAAGATGTGCGTGGAACGATGCGGGTTTCAAATCGTTCCACGCACTGTTTTATCAGGAAATGCATATGATAATGATAAAGAAATGAAGGAACTCGAATCATGGATTATTATAGAGCATTTCCACCCTATATGGGTTACCAGGGCTACGGGCAGTGGGCACAGCCGGGCATGATCCCGGAGGACAGGATGCTGGAGGATATGGAATATCTGCAGCAGATGTATCCCACGTATGCCAGGAAATACCAGAGTACGATCAACAGCTTTGTAGACAGGATGGACTATGATGGAAGCTTTATCTATGACCAGTATCCAGATAAAATGTCGATTGGACGCATGGTATCAGGCGTCATGGCAGTAATCAAGGCAAATGAGGAGAAAGATAATGCCCGCACAGAGGATGATGACAGGAGCAGGGATGTGTCAGAGAAGACGCTTACGGAGCACGCGCCATGGAAAGAAAAGGAACCCTGGATTCGTGAGCTTGTCACGGTTCTGATGTATTATGAGATCCTGACACGCAGAAAACGCAAGAATCAGCAGTGGCAGGTTGGAACCATGGGAAACAGATATTATTTTTAGTAACTCATTAAAAATGTATTAATTTCATTGACTTATCAGTACAGATAAGGTTATAATAAAAACACCGTGCAGCCGGGGCGTTAGCGGTGCCTT
>JAFOYD010000175.1 GCA_017391545.1 Lachnospiraceae bacterium | reverse complement strand
ATCTTTAATGCAGCAGGAGCTGTTCTCTTACCGTTACGGCACTGAAGCATATAGAGCTTCTTGTTCTCAATTGTAAACTCCATATCCTGCATATCATGATAATGATTTTCAAGAGTCTTACATACGTCGATAAACTGAGCGTATGCTTCTGGGAACTTCTCTTCCATCTCAGCGATTGGCATTGGTGTACGAACACCAGCAACTACGTCCTCACCCTGTGCATTGATTAAGAACTCACCCATAAGTTTGTTCTCGCCTGTAGCCGGGTCACGTGTAAATGCAACACCTGTACCAGACTCATTGTTTAAGTTACCGAATACCATAGGCATTACGTTAACAGCTGTTCCCCATGAATAAGGGATGTCGTTATCACGACGATATACGTTAGCACGTGGGTTGTCCCATGAACGGAATACGGCTTCGATAGCAAGCTTTAACTGCTCTACAGGATCTGAAGGGAAATCTGTTCCTAACTGATTCTTGTACTCAGCCTTGAACTGCTCTGCTAATTCCTTTAAGTCAGCTGCTGTCAGTTCTACGTCGAACTGAACGCCTCTTTCCTCTTTCATCTTATCGATCAGCTGCTCGAAATACTTCTTACCAACTTCCATAACAACGTCTGAGAACATCTGGATGAAACGTCTGTAAGAGTCATATACGAAACGCTCAAAAGCTGGATCTGGGTTACCAGCGATCATAGCTGCAACTACTTCATCATTCAAACCTAAGTTCAAGATTGTATCCATCATACCCGGCATTGATGCACGAGCACCTGAACGAACGGAAACTAATAATGGATTCTTGAGATCACCAAATTTCTTTCCGTTGATCTCTTCCATTTTCTTAACGCCTTCCATAGCCTGAGCCATGATCTCGTCGTTAATCTTACGTCCGTCCTCATAATACTGTGTACATGCTTCTGTTGTAATTGTGAAGCCCTGAGGTACAGGAAGACCGATGCTTGTCATCTCTGCAAGGTTTGCACCTTTACCGCCGAGAAGGTTTCTCATTGACATGTCACCTTCGCTAAACATATAAACCCACTTGTTCATTAATCCTAATCTCCTTTACTGTATTAGTTCTTTTCGGGATGTCATTTGTCATAACATAACTCGTATCCGACACACTGCCACCCAAGCAAATGGCAGACTGACAGACACGCCGCTAAAAATATCATAAACATAATATGATTAATTGTCAAGAATATAGCAAGTAATTTTGAAAAAATATCCGTCCATGGAGTACATGGCATTACTGAAAAATAATTATAGTCGCAAAAGCTGTCCTTCTTCCTTGTCAAAGAAGTACAATGAATCAGAAAGGATTTCTTCAGTCCGCACCTGTGTATCGTTGATTTCTTTGATCATAGCCTTGATTTCTTCCTGTTCGTCCTTACTGTCTGCCGGAAGCAAGAGTACCTCATGGATTGATGATGGAATCACATAAAAACTTCCTCCGATTGCAGTCGCAAAATCCGCCAAAAGTCCATCGTACAAAATACAGGAAGCTCCTCCCACTCTGTTTTTGTTGCTAAGAACATACATCGGAACATTGTCTGCATGCTCTTCCATGTATTCAATATCAGCCGCTTCACCAATTGTGTCCATTTCCAGCAAATCACGAATCGCATCGATCATACTCCGCAGCTCATATCCCTGTAGATTTTGTGTATTCGCATCTGCGACCTGGTACAGCTCTTCGACTGAAACATCCCAGAGTTTCAAATGTGCATTGTGGATCAATATGGAAGCGGTTCCAAAGTGCTCATTCTGGATCAGATACTGGAATACTACTGACAAGTCAAGGAATTCCACATGTGGCACATCCTCCAGTAATTCTTTGTTTTTAGCAGTATTGACAAGCTTATATACAATCCCTTTCTTTACGCTCTCATAATTCAGGAACTGTCTCATGTCCACACTCCGATTCACTTTGTTTCTGTTATAGTGATCCATAACATCATTCACGACATTCGTCAATGTCGTTCTTCCGTCCTCAAAATCCTCATAATAATGATTGAGATAGATTGTCGGAGATATATTGCTGTCATCCTCCATCATTGTCAGTCCGCTCAGAACCACACCATTATTTTTTCTGACATCGTTAATTCGCACAGTATACTGCTCCCCTGCTCTCTTCTCCACTTCTTCCCTTACCAATGTTGTAAAACTTGAAAATTCCATAAATTATTTATTCTCCTTCTGATTTTTTATTGTATTGCTTGTATTACCTCCTTCACTGTCATTTTCGTATGTTTGAAACAACGTAACTACTCAATACCCTCATAGTTACGAAACAACACAAAAAAAGACAATGAAAAGAATTCTACCTTAAAATAAAATTCACTTCTCATTGTCTTAATCAGCTTATATCTAATCTTCTAACGATTAAACTCTTGAAAGGTATTCGCCTGTTCTTGTATCGATCTTGATGACATCATTCTGCTCAACGAATAAAGGAACGTATACAGTTGCTCCTGTTTCAACAGTAGCAGGCTTTGTAGCACCAGTAGCTGTATCACCCTTAAATCCTGGCTCTGTGTCTGTAATAACAAGCTCTACGAATAATGGTGGCTCAATTGCGAATACATTGCCATTGTGTGAGCATACCTTAACCATCTCATTCTCCTTGACAAACTTGAGGGCATCCCCAACCTTGTCCGCATTGAGACCGATCTGCTCGTAATTCTCTGTATCCATGAAGTAGTATAAATCGCCATCTTCGTATAAATACTGCATCTCTTTTCGATCGATACGTGCCTGAGGGCATTTCTCAGTCGGTCTGAATGTCTTCTCGACAACACCACCACTGATGATGTTCTTGAGCTTTGTTCTAACGAAAGCTGCTCCCTTACCAGGCTTTACATGCTGAAATTCGATAATCTGATAGATGCTGTTTTCATACTCTATCGTAATACCATTTCTGAAATCTCCTGCTGATATCATAAACTATTCCTCCTAATATTCACTTTTCACGTTTACAATCCGTTAACCATTTTATAACAAAATCAACAATATTTCAACTATTATTTTTGACATTTCATAAGTATGTAGTCGATTGCCATCAGATAACCATCTAATCCCTGACCGTAAATCTGATGATCACACACTTCTTTTGTGACAGAGGTGCGCCGAAATTCTTCCCGCTGCGTGATGTCTGATATGTGAATCTCTACCTTTGGCACAACAATGCTCGCAAGCGCATCACGAATCGCATACGAATAATGCGTATATGCACCAGGATTGATGACAATCCCTTCTGTCCCGTCAAAATAGGATTCCTGTATTCTGTCAATGATTGCTCCCTCGTGATTTGACTGGAAGCATTCGATCTCACAATCTGTCTCCTTTGCCTTATTTTGGATCAAATCCATCAGATACTGATAGTCCTGAGTTCCATAAATACCTTTTTCCCTGATGCCAAGAAAATTTAAATTCGGTCCATTGATCACAAGTAATTTCATTTTATTGATTCACCATGCCTTTCCATTTTTATTACCTTTATGGTCGCACAAACTGTTCCCTGATCTGCTCTGCAATCTCGCTCTGCCTCAAATCATCAACTGGAATGATATTGTCCGTGGTGCTCTCGTAAATCGGCCCGCGTACCGAAAGCATTTCATTGATCCGCGCAAGCGGATCTTCACATTGCAGAAGTGGTCTTTTTGTGTCATCCTTAATCCGCTCATAAACTGTCTGCGGCTTCGTCTGTAAATAGATAACTGTTCCAAGCTCTGCAAGCAGACTTCTATTTTTTTCTCTCAGCGGCATACCGCCACCTGTAGAAATCACAAGCTGGCTGCTCTGTTCCTGAATAAGCTGTTCTAAAAGCTTTGTCTCCATCTCTCGAAAGGCTTCCTCTCCGTCCATGGCAAAGATTTCGCTAATCGTCCTGCCCTGCTGTTTCTCAATCATCTCATCCGTATCTGTAAAGGTATATCCTGTAATCCTTGCAAGATTTTTACCGACTGTTGTCTTTCCGCAACCCATATATCCAATCAAGATAATATTATTTCTCATCATTTTCTTACGCTCTCCTGAAGCTTCTTATAGACCCGATCAGCACTTTCCTCCGACACCTTACACCCATTCCACAACTCAAAAGCATCAATTCCCTGATACAACAGCATTTTCAGTCCATTGTATGCGTTTCCACCGTTTTTCGCCACAAGCTTCATAAATTTCGTCTCCCACGGAGAATAGATCAGGTCATATCCTGATTTCACGCAGCAATAGAACGTTTCATCGTCAATGACCACGTCATCGTCGTTTGGTGACAGCCCGACACTGGTGCTCTGTATCACCAAGTATCTGCGCTCTCCTGTTTTTACAAGCTCCTGATATCCGGAAAGGGGCATCGCTGTCACACAATCTGTCTCCAGCGCCTGATTAACTTCACAAGCCACGCTCTGTGCCTTTTCTTCACTGCGGTTAAGAAGGTACACTTTAGCAGCCTGATTTGCCGCGCACATAAAAGTCACAGCGCGCCCTACACCACCTGCCCCAAGGATGATGACCTCCTCACCTTTTATGGATATGCCATCACTTTTCATTGCACGCAAAAGCCCTGTAATATCTGTATTATAGCCCTTATATCCACTTTCTGTGCGCACCAGTGTGTTGACTGCCCCGATTTTTCCTGCAAGCGAATCCGTCTCGGCCAGAAACGGAATCACATCCTTTTTGTAGGGCACTGTCACATTCATGCCAAGTATATTCAGGCCAAATGCACCTCTGACTGCTGCTTCAAGCGCTCCTTCTGCCACATGAAACGGCACATACGTCATATTAATGCCCATCTCCTGTGCCAACGTGTTATGGATCACCGGCGACTTCGTATGTTCCACCGGATTTCCGATCAGTCCACAGGTTCTTGTCTTTCCATTAATTTCCATCAGTCTTCGCCTCCATTCTTCTGCTGGAATCTGCGATAACAGAGCAAAACAATTTTTTCCAGATAACGTTTCAGGACAATCTGTATTTCCTCTTTGGGATGAATCGGCTTCACAAGAATCGAATAGATTCCTGCCCTGTTCGCTCCCCACACATCCGTAAAAATCTGGTCGCCGACAAACAGCGTACTTTGCACATCTGTCCCCATATTGTTCATCGCAGCTTTGTATTGATTTGGATTGGGCTTTCCAGCCTTATAAATATATGGTGCATCGACCGCATCACAGAACATTTTCACGCGCGGCTCCTTATTATTTGAAAGCATCGTGACCTTGTATCCAATCGCTTTGAGCCTCTGAAATAGCGCAATCGCACGCTCATCTGCCGGAAGGCCATGTGGAACAAGCGTATTGTCGATATCAAAAATAATCCCTCGAAAGCCTTGTTTGTACATTTTTTCAAAATCGATCTCGTATGTTGAGTCAAGGTATTCCTTTGGGTAAAAACATTGCAGCATCAAAAATCCTCCTATAAATTGGCAGCATCCAATAAAAGTCTGGTATAATCTGTGGCAGGATTCCGGTAGATGTCATCCACCTGTCCCTGCTCGAGAATCACACCATTTTTCATAATCATCACTCTGTCGCACATCTGATAAACGACTCTCAAATCATGTGAAATAAAAAGAATTGATATGTCCATCTCCTTATGAAGCTTTAACAGCAGTCTGATGATCTGTGCCTGCACTGTCACATCGAGTGCTGATACCGGCTCGTCTGCGATCAGAAAGGTTGTCCCACACAACAGTGCTGTCGCAATTGCAACGCGCTGTCTCTGACCACCGGAAAGTTCTGATGGATAATGTTCTCTAAGC
Organism: Lachnospiraceae bacterium; assembly: GCA_017391545.1. Lineage (GTDB taxonomy): Bacteria > Bacillota > Clostridia > Lachnospirales > Lachnospiraceae > COE1. The sequence continues at coordinate 8,123 of JAFOYD010000175.1, read as the reverse complement.
CTTGTGTCAAGGCCGACACGTTCCAACATCTTATCGACACACCTGACACGATCTTCCTTTGTCAGCCGTTCTCCGCCTTTTTTCATCCGAAGTGGTTCTTCTAAAATCCAGCCGATTTTTTTGGATGGATTCAGCGAACTATAAGGGTCCTGAAAGACCATCTGCGGATTCGGACAGTCCAGCTGTATCTTGCCATCATACTGTTTCTGCATGCCAAGAATTGCTTTTGCAAGCGTTGTTTTCCCGCAACCGCTCTCGCCTACCAGTCCAAGCACCTCTCCTCTTTTCATCACAAAGCTGACATCCTTAAGGACATGCTGCACGCTTTGATCTGTCCGTCTTCCAAAATTTTTTAGCAGACTTCCCTGGTTCGCGTAATATACATTTAGATTACTGACTTCCAGTATATTTTCCATTCTCTTCCTCATCCTTAACTAAATTACCGGTTTTTCAAGCTTCGGTATCGCATTGATCAGCATTCTTGTGTATTCCTGCACAGGATTATGAAAGATATCCTCTGTCGTTCCTGTTTCTACGACAATGCCATTCTGCATCACGATAATGCGGCTGCACAACCGTCTGACAAGGCTTAGATCATGTGAAATAAACAGGATCGTTGTATGCTTTTCTCTGTTTAATCGTTGCAGAAGTTTTACAATCTGGAGCTGTATTGTCACATCAAGTGCGGTCGTTGGTTCATCTGCAATCAAAAGTTTCGGCTCACAGATCATGGCAGATGCAATCATAACACGCTGTCGCATGCCTCCGGAAAGCTCATGTGGATATTTTTTGTATATAAGCTCCGGCTGATCCAGTTCCACATCCCGCAAAGCCTCAATTGCGCGTCGATATCGCTCACTGCTATCCAGATCAGGTCTGTGTATCCGAAGGCTCTCCTCCACCTGCCATCCAATTCGTTTCACAGGATTTAACGACGTCATCGGTTCCTGAAATACAATACTGATCTCATTTCCCTGATATTGTCTGAGTGTATCCCGCTTCGCATGCAGAAGCTCCTCACCCTCAAATAAGATTTCACCTTCGGTTTTCATATCATGGCGTTTCAAAAGCCCTGCAATTGCCATCGCAGTCATGGATTTGCCGGAACCGGACTCACCTACAATGCCGAGGATTTCTCCCTCATCCAGTTTCATATTAAGGTCATTCACAACGCGCTCCGGCAAATCATGGTCATAAAACTCGATATTCAGATTATTAACCTCTAAAAGCATGCACTCCTCCTAACCGGCATCCTACTTTTCCTTAATGCCATCTGCCAGAAGGGAAAAGCCAAGTACCATCAATATAATCATTGCACCTGGAAATATTGCATACCACGGTGCCGAGAACAGATAGGTCTGCGACTCTGACAGCATGCTTCCAAGGCTTGCATCGGGCGGCTGTACGCCGATACCGAGATAGCTCATGCCCGCTTCAGCAAGCACAGCATTATTAAATCCGATCATAATAGATGACAACAGTACCGTCATCGTGTTTGGCAGAATATGCACAAATATAATGCGAATCTGTGACACTCCCGCAAGTCGGGCGCTTTTCACATAATCCATCTCTCTGTACTTGATAAATTCTCCTCTGACAATACGCGCAAAACTTGGGATAAATGCAATACCAAGTGCTGCTACCACATTGTATTTACCTGTGCCAAAGATGCTGACGAACACCAATGCCAGCAAAATGCTTGGGAATGCAAACAGCACATCATTGATGCGCATCAGTACCTCATCGAGCCAGCCACCAAAAAATCCTGTAAATGCGCCAATCACAACACCACACACTGCGCCGATCGTTACAGTAGCAAAGGCGATCACAAAGGTATTTCCCATCCCCTTTAATACTCTCGAAAAGATATCTCTGCCAAAATTATCACACCCCATCAGATGCTTTAGTGATGGTGGAGCAAGCTTTACGGCACTGTTCATTTTCGTAATATCATAGGGTGTATGAATGAAACCGATAATGATCATCACAAGTACGATGCCTGTGATCACTGCACCGATTATAAAATTCGTGGAGTATGCCTTTTTCTTTTTCATGCATGTTCCTCCTAATCCTGTACACTGATGCGCGGATCAATCAACTGATAAATCACATCAACGCAGAAATTTGTCACAATCACAACAGTGGCAATCAGTATAATAATTGTCTCCACCACAGGATAATCCCTGTATGATATGGATGTCAGAAGAATTCGTCCGATGCCCGGAATATTAAATACCTGCTCAATGACAATACTTCCCACCAGCATATCTGCCAACGTCATTCCCCACAGGGTAATGACTGGTATCATGGCATTTTTCAGTACATGTCTATATAGAACTTTATTGGTATTGTTTCCTTTACTGTATGCAGTTCTCACATAGTCTTTTTTAGCCTCCTCAATACAGGAGCTTCTGAGCATTTTGACCGACATCGCAATCTTGGGAAGCGCTATGGCGATACATGGAAATATAAGATATGCAAGAAATCCAACGAAATCAGTCTCATAAGAAACAAATCCCCCTGGTGTAAACAGCTTTAATACAAGTCCGAAAACGTACGTGATAATGATTCCCATAAAAAAATGGGGAACCGACATCATAATTTGATTTAGCGCCATAATAAACCGGTCAATATGCTTTCCGCTATGTTTTGCCGTATAAATACCCAGCGGAAGTGAGACCACGATCATCATCAAAAATGAGATGAAAGCCATCATCACTGTGATGGGAAGTTTTGATGCGATCATATCCGCTACCGGCATATGATATTTGTACGAGGTACCAAAATCTCCTCTGACAAAATCCATAAGCCACGCAAGATATCTTGTCAAAAATGGTCTGTTAAGTCCTAGTTGTTCCCGCAGTGCTGCAAGGCTTTCCGGTGATGCATCGGTACCAAGCGCCGCAAGTGCTGCATCTCCGGGTATGAGATCAAAAGCAAAATAGACGAGAAATGAAATACACAGAAGCGTCATAAGCATCGTCACAAGCTTTTTACCTATATATTTCATATTCCCGTCTCCTTTTATTTACTACTATTCTATTATTCTGTTATATAGAGCTTTGAAAAATCCTGAATGTATAATGGATAAAATTCATAACCGGCAAATCCTTTTCTGATTGCCACAAGCTCACATATATCCTGAATATATACATTTGCCGCTGTCTGCGCCAGAATCGTTTCGCACTTCTTATAGCACTCTGTTGCCTTATCATCATCCGATGCAGTCTCTGCCGCAAGTGCTTCCTCATATGCCGCATCGTATTCTGCATTATTGTAATTTGTAAAATTATTGTGTGCATCCGAACGGAAACGGCTAAGCATCGCTCCGGCAGTAACTGTAGATGCATCAACGCCTACCAGTGTTGCCTCAAAATCACGGCCTTGATAAACATCATTTAACCATGTTTCCCACTCAATCAGCTCTATATTTGCCGTAACGCCAATCTGCTTTAACTGTTCTGCAATAACCTGTGCAGTATCAATATGCTGCTGATAGTTGGAAGGAACCTTGACCGTAAAGCTGAAACCGTCCGGATATCCAGCCTCAGTCAGAAGCGCTTTTGCCTTCTCAATGTCTGTAGTGTAAGTATCGTTCAAATCAACATAGTATTTTCCGAATGCAGGAAACATACTGCTGCCTACAGGTGTGCCCTTTCCCTCTGATACGAAGTCAAGAATCTCCTGCTTGTTTACTGCATAGCAGAGTGCCTGACGGACTTTCTCATTGTCAAATGGCGCTACCGCATTGTTAAGATACATAGCCTGTACGAGATTCATGGTTCCCTCAAGCACCTCAAAATCCTCTCCAAGCTCTGCAGCCTGCGCGGTTGAAATTCTGGCGAACATGTCAATCGCGCCACCTTTGAGGTTCATGACAATCGAATCACTGTCAGCAATTACTTTTAATGTTATATTCTTGATGTGTGCCGGTTCTCCCCAGTACTCATCAAATCGTTCCAGCTCAACGTTTTCCTGAAGGGAACGTGATACGAACTTATATGGGCCTGTACCGACGGGGTGATTTTGGAGGTCCTCGGCATCAGCTGGAACGATTGCCGCTTCTGCAGTTGAAAGGATTGCCACAAAAGAGCTGCTTGCCTCTTTTAATGTAATCACAACGGTACGTTCATCGGGTGTTTCAACGCTTGCAACATTAGAAAATGCCGATATAACAGGCTCTCCCCCATTAAGACCGGCGCAGGTTTCAATCGAATACTTGACATCTGCCACGCTAACAGGATTTCCATTATGGAATTTGATTCCCTCTCTCAATGTGAAGGTGTATACAAGTCCATCCTCCGACATGGAATAATCACTTGCCACAGCAGGAATCAGATTACCTTCACTGTCCGGTTTCACTAACCCCTCATAGATATTAAATAGAATCTCCTGTGTTCCTGCACCTTGTGAAAGGCTTGGTACAAGGCTGTCCAAATCCTGTGGAATACCAATGGTAATATGCGATTTCGCATCCTCTGTCTCATTTGCTGTTCCCGCATTTGCCTCACTGTTCTCTGTGGAAGGTGTGTCCGCAATCTGTGTAGAGTCTCCACCCGCCTTGTCGCCTGAACATCCACCCAGTGCAACAGTCAGTGTAAGCAACATACTTGCAAAAAGAACCTTTACTAATTTCTGTCCTCTCTTTGTCATGTCTTTTACTCCTTATTCATTCTTTTATTAATTTTTCCCGTTCTGCACAAATATATGTCTTATGCAGATCTTCTGACCCGAGTACAGCCGTTCCTATAAACGTGCCATCTGACAAGTCATGTTAAATTCTAGTAAAATACCACAAAAAATGCAAGACATTTTACAAACAATTTTGTTTTTTATTCTATACAAATAGAGGATGTGTGCACACATCCCCTATTTATCCAATACCTTTTTCAGTTCATCCATAAAGGTATTGATATCTTTAAATTCACGATATACCGATGCAAACCGCACATATGCCACTGCATCCAGATCCTTTAACTTATTCATGACCAGCTCACCAATGACGCGACTGTTGATTTCCTTTTCCTCGCGGTTAAAAATCTCCGCCTCGACTTCATCCACCAGCAAATTGATGCTGTCAGCGCTGACCGGGCGTTTATGGCAGGCTCTGAGCACCCCTGCCTCAATCTTGCCTCTGTCATATGCCTCTCTGTTATCATCCTTTTTAATAACAATAAGTGGTATTGTCTCTATTTTCTCATAGGTCGTAAATCGCTTGTTACATACATCACATGCACGCCTTCTGCGGATGGAATTGTTATCTTCTGCAGGTCGTGAATCGATCACCCTTGTATTTTCATGATTACAATACGGACACTTCATTCTATCCCTCCGAACTAATCTATTATATGATGAGTATAATTTAAGTCGTCTGTCATGTCAATTGAAACTGTGATGATTTGACACTCCTTAGTTCACAATTCAGCCTTAGATATCCACAAGAATCAGGTCAGGTCCAATCTGTTTGATGCATTGGAACGGTATGACGATCACAGAATCATCTGTAATCATTGACCACAGACTCTTACACCCCGGCACCACGATTTTGCAAATACAGCCCTTGCATTCGTCAATTTCCAAATCACAGATATGCCCTAGTCTCCTACAGTCCTTGATACTAATGACTTCTTTCTTTCTCAGCTCTTTAAAACTCATCATAAAAATTCCCCCTTAAGAAAACGGTGCATATATCTAATATATGCACAATCCTCCTTAGGGGGAACATCAACTCATACACTTTTGTGACTAAGACGTAAACTCTACTTCTGTTACATCTACGACCTCGTCTGCATTCTTTGCCAGCATGATCATATAACTTCCGGCATCTGCCTGAAAGCTGTGCGATTCTTCATCAAAGTAAGAGAAAGCATCCTTTTCCAAGATCAATGCAACCTCTCTCGTCTCACCCGGCTCAAGATACAGCTTTTCAAATGCCTTTAACTCCTTGTCAGCCTTTTTCACTTTAGGATACTTATCTGCAACATAAACCTGTGCAACTGCAGCTCCAGCCATGTCACCAATATTAGAAATATCAAAACTGACTTTCACACTCTTATGATCCGCAGTATCCTCAAGCACTTCTGCCCTGATACCAGTCATTACAAAGTCTGTGTACGACAGACCGTAACCAAACGGAAAAGCTGTCGGAACATCATAGGTATCATAATAGCGATAACCGACGAAAATGTCCTCACCGTAAGTTACCTGATCTCCGCCTGGGAACTCCCCGAGCACAACTGCCGGGCAGTCCGATTCAGTGACCGGGAACGATTCAGGAAGATGTCCTGACGGATTCACATCACCAAAAAGCACCTCTGCAAGGGCAATACCACCCTCCATACCCGCATACCAGCTATAGACAAGTGTATCTGCCGAATCAATCCAGGCAGCCATATCGACCGGAGAACCTGCCACCAGTGTGACAACCGTGTCAGGTCTTACCTTGAGGAGTTCTGAAATCAGCCTGTCTTGCTCATAGGGAAGCTTCATATCATTTCTGTCCTGACCTTCTGTATCATAATCATGGGTCAGTCCACCGACATAAATGACAGCGTCTGCATCTTTTGCCGCTTCCAAAGCTTCCTTGAGGTATTTCTCATTCATCTCCTTCTGATGTTTAAGTTTCTCCTCTGACTGATCTTTGGACTCAGTTGATGGTAATGACTGTGCTTTCTCACCATCCTGATTTAAGCTGTCAGCCTGTCCATTTTCACTCTCACCGGTATTTGCCCAGATATTTCCGATATCATCATTAAAATACCCCGGCTGATATTCAATCTGTGTATTTCCACCCAGAAGCATATGGAGTCCCATTAATGGTGTGATTTCATACAAAGCCTTAATCTCAGCACTTCCGCCACCAGGAGCATGCTGTCTGTTCGCATTTTCTCCTACCACCAGAAGCTTCTTAATTTTCTTTTTATCAAGTGGTAGAATATGATTATTATTTTTCAGCAGTACCACAGATTCTCTTGCGGTCTGTCTCAGTACAGCCTTGTCCTGATAGTCATTGTAGGTGCCTGATTTACGTTTTCCATCAAGCATATGAAGTTCATTCATCACATGAAGGATATGACGTACTTTTTCATCAATTTTGGCATAGGCAGTCTTTTGCTCAACTGCACCGCTTTCAATCAGCTCCAACAGTGGATTTGCCATGTAATACGAATCATAATTATTTGTGACTGACATTTCCATATCAATGCCATTCATTAACGCTTCCTCTGTATCATGTACACCGCCCCAGTCTGACACGGTAATACCCTCAAATCCCCATTCCTTTCTAAGAATGTCAATTAACAGATAATCATTATGACAGCAATGCATACCGCGAAGCTTATTATATGCACCCATAACGCCTTTTGCCTTGCCCTTTTTTACCGCTGCCTCAAAGCCCGGCAAATAGAGTTCACGCAGTGCGCGTTCACTGACTTCGACATCCACATCAAGGCGTCTTGTTTCCTGATTGTTTACAGCAAAGTGCTTAACACAGGATGAAACGTCATTTTCCTCGATTCCCTGCACGACAGGAACGACCATCTCAGATACCAGATAAGGATCTTCCCCCATATATTCAAAGCTTCTGCCGCACAGTGGTGTGCGCATGATATTGATGCCGGGAGCCAGAATCATATCCTTCCCACGACCACGCGCCTCCTTACCAAGCAGTTTACCTGTTGCATATGCAAGCTCTCTGTTCCATGTTGCTGCTAGTGCCGTATTGCAGGGAAGATATGACACATAGTCATAGCTTAATCCAAGTTCCTTAAATGCATCATTCTCAAAATCCTTTCGGACACCTCTTGGACCATCTGATGTTACAAATGGTGGAATTCCAAGCCGTTCCACACCTTTTGTACAAAAGCATCCATTTCCATGGATCATGTCGATTATTTCCTGCAGCGTCAGCTGCGAAATCAGCTCTTCAATTTTCTCTTTTGTCATGAAATCCTGCTTCCCCCTTATTCATTCTTAGAATTTTTTGCCAGTCGAATCCTGATTACAGCATTCAATACTACTGAAAACACAAATAATGCAAGTCCGAGCATCTGTGACACAGCAATCTGCGTTCCCGGGATCAGAAGCTGGTCAGTGCGTAGACCTTCGATCAAAAAACGACCTAT
>JAFOYD010000174.1 GCA_017391545.1 Lachnospiraceae bacterium | reverse complement strand
GAACTCACCGAGGGAAAAGATTACACGCTCGAATACAGCAACAACACCCAGAAAGGAACTGCCAGCGTGACCATCAGAGGCAAAGGACAGTACGGAGGCAGCAAAACAGTGAAGTTCAGGATCACATCCAGAATCTTCAAGTGGTCCTGATGAGCACCTGTTTCCCTTCAAAAGAAAATCTGAAAAATCTGAAAAAAACAGTTGACAAAATGATGGACAAGAGATAAAATATCTCTTGTTCGCGGAAGTGCTGGAATTGGCAGACAGGCAAGACTAAGGATCTTGTGCTAGTAATAGCGTGTGGGTTCAAGTCCCATCTTCCGCATATCAATAGACTCCAGAACTGAATATGTTCTGGAGTTTTTTCGTTTTGCAGAAAATTACGCAAAAGAGACTTGAAAGGATGATGGCATGATGAGAAGGTATGTGAAAATAATCAGTATTGTGGGTATCCTGGCTGTTCTGGCAACCGGCTGTGGAAAAAAGAACGAACCGCAAAAGGAGATTGTGGATGACTTTGAAGAAATCGTTCCTGCGGCATCAGAGCCTGTTATTATCCGTGAAGAGACAAGTGATACATTGGAGAGCACAGAGGAAAGCGAGGAGGCTTCGGAGCCCGAAACAGAAATCGTGCCATACGCAGATCGTGTTGCAGGCGAAAATGTGGTGACGTATGAGATTGAAACGGCTACCTATGAGGAGGGCGTGGTAAAGATTACGTATCCACAGCTTGTCAATATGGATGATCAGGAGAAACAGCAACGCATTAATGAGAGCATCAAAAGCGCAGTAGCACATGTGACGACAGACGAAAATCTAAGCTCCTATGAGCTTCGTTATGAGACGGCGACAAAGGGAGCGGGTATGGTTTCCTTTATTTTCAGGGGGACTTCATATTATGAGGGGGCTGCCTATCCGAACAATCTGATCAGAACGTTGAACATCGATCTCAATACGGAGAAAAATGTCAGATTAAAAGATTCTGCAGATCTGTCGGCGGTCGTGAGTAGCCTTGAGATGGCAGAAGGCTATCAGATCGTCAATGAAGGCGTGGAGCTGTCGGATTTTTCTGCTTTTTTGAATAATGGCTCTGTGACGGACTATGCTATCACGCTTCTTGATTTTGACCTTGACCTGGCAAATCCTGATCTGCGTCCGGCGGGCTTTTCGGCGATACGGGAGAATCATCTGGTGCTGTTCATCGAAGCAGAACATGCCATGGGGGATTATGTCGAGCTGGAGTTTCAAACAGATTTGTAGAATTAATAGAAATTTTTTAAACTTTTTTGATAAAAAAAGGAATTTAGGAATGGACGTGTAATATATAGATATAGAGAGGTTCGGAATTTTTTTGTAGGAAGGAGGTTTCCTATGACAATACGTGAAAATTTGGAACAGCGTGAAAAAGAATATCTAAGTCCCTATGCCACGTTGAGTATGAACAGCAGAGGCAGAGACAGGGAGGAAGAACAGTGTGACATCAGACCTGTATTTCAACGGGACAGAGACAGGATATTACACTCCAAATCATTTCGGCGGCTAAAGGACAAGACACAGGTTTTTTTGTCTCCTGAGGGAGATCATTATCGGACAAGGCTTACCCATACGCTTGAAGTGTCGCAGAATGCAAGAACGATTGCGAGAGCTTTGCAGCTCAATGAAGAGCTGGTGGAGGCGATTGCGCTTGGTCATGACCTTGGGCATACTCCATTTGGGCATGCGGGAGAGAGAGCATTAAATGAGATTTGTCCGTATGGCTTTAAGCATAATGAGCAAAGTGTGCGTACCGTGGAAATCCTTGAAAAGGATGGAGAAGGTCTGAATCTTACCTGGGAGGTACGAGATGGCATTAAAAATCATCAGACTTCAAGTATGCCCGCGACGTTGGAGGGAAAGGTAGTGCGCTACTCTGACAAGATCGCGTACACCTATCATGATATGGATGATGCTGTCAGGGCAGGCCTGTTGCGGGAAAAAGATGTGCCAAGAGAAATTGGAGAGGTCATCGGATATTCACCGAGAGAGCGGCTGAACAATTTTATCCATGACATCGTGACACACAGCAAGGGAACGGATGATGTGCGCATGTCAGATGATGTGGAGCTTGCCATGCGTGATCTGCGCCGTTTTATGTATGATAAGGTCTATAGCAATCCGGTGGCAAAGTGCGAGGAAAATAAGGCCGTTTCCCTTGTAAAGACGTTGTATGAGCACTACATGAATCATACGGATGAGCTTCCGAAGTTTTTTGTGGAGCTTGGACTGCAGGGCGAGCCGAGGGAAAAGGTCGTCTGTGATTACATAAGCTCTATGACGGACCGATTTGCGATCGCTCTGTATGATGAACTGTATGTGCCTAAGTTCTGGATGGGATAGAGCAGATACGGCTATGGTTTGATAGAAGGCAGGTTAGAGACAGATGTATTATCCGGAGGAACTGATTGAAGAGGTAAGACAGAAAAATGATATCGTTGATGTCATATCCGGTTATGTCGGACTTCAGAAAAAGGGCAGCAATTATATGTGCTGCTGTCCCTTTCATGGTGAGAAGACACCATCCTTTTCCGTGAACCGCGCAAGACAGATCTATAAGTGCTTTGGATGCGGTGAAGGAGGCAATGTTCTTACCTTCGTGATGAAATACGAGAATTGTACGTTTCCTGAGGCAATGAAGATTCTTGCAGATAAAGCAGGGGTAGAGCTTCCACAGGCAGAGTACTCTGAGGAAGCCAAAAGGCGTGAGAGCAGAAGGCAGAAGCTTCTGGAGATCAATAAGGCGGCTGCAACATTTTATTTTTATCAGTTGCGGACAGAGCGTGGTGCTAAGGCAAGGGAATATCTGGACAAGCGAAAGCTTTCGGAGGAGACGAGGAAGAACTTTGGACTTGGTTTTGCACCGACAAGAGGTGAGGAGCTTCTGGCATATCTTCACCAGAAAGGTTTTACGGACGAGCTGATTCGTGATGCGGGGCTTGCCAAGATGGATGAGAAAAGGGGAACGACGACGCAGTTCTGGAACAGAGTCATGTTTCCAATACAGGACATCAATCACAGGGTAATCGGTTTTGGCGGTCGTATTATGGGAGACAATGACAGTGGACCGAAGTATCTCAACTCCCCTGAGACAGAGATCTTTGACAAGAGCAGGAACCTGTATGGGATGAATTATGCGCGCACTGCGAGAACCGGAAACATTATCCTGTGCGAGGGATATATGGATGTGATCAGTATGCATCAGGCAGGGTTCACGCAGGCAGTTGCTTCCCTCGGAACGGCATTTACACTGGGGCAGGCGGGGCTGATCAAAAAGTACACAAAGGATGTACTGCTTGCATATGACAGTGATGGTGCAGGCGTGAAGGCGGCGCTGCGGGCGATTCGTATCCTGCGGGATGCAGGAATGTCCGGCAAAATTATCAATATGAGTCCCTATAAGGACCCGGATGAGTTTATCAAAAATTTGGGACAGGCTGCCTTTCAGGAGCGGATTGATCACGCGGAAAACTCGTTTATGTTTGAAATCCGGATGCTGGAACGCGACTATGACATGAATGACCCGGAGGAAAAGACGAACTTCCACAACCAGATTGCAAGAAAGCTTTGCGATTTCAGCGAGGATGTGGAGCGTGAAAATTATATTGAGGCAGTGGCAGAAAAGTATCATATCGGATTTGAAAATTTGCGAAAGCTCGTGGTGAATATGGCAGCAAAAACAGGCGGTTATGCGGTGACAGTCACGCAACAGCCAAAATCCGGTATTCAGAGCAGGAATAAAAATACGCCCGAGGAAAAAGTCAAAAATGCACAGAGACTGCTGCTTACATGGCTTACGGATTATCCACAGCTTTATTTCAAGATTAAAAACTATATTTCTCCCGAGGATTTTACGGTTGAGCTTTATCAGAAGGTAGCAAAGAGAATGTTTGAGGATATTGAACAGAACCGCCTGAATCCTGCCGGCATCATCAATATGTTTGAGGATGAGAAGGATCAGAGCGAGGCCGCCTCTCTGTTTACGACAAAGCTTCCGGAGCTTGAGACCGATCAGGAGAAAGAAAAGGCGTTTCATGATATTCTTGTAAGTGTCAAGAAAAACAGCTATGAGTACTATTCGGCAAAATCCGGAGTGGACATTTCCGCGCTCAGCAAAGTGATCGAGGGCAGAAAAGCATTGGAAGAACTTAACAAAACGCATATTTCTTTAAATTAAGGATAAAAATAATATGGTATGGAGGATTGACCAGAATGGATGAAAACACACAAGCAAAATTTGAAGCAAAATTGAAGGAGCTCCTTGCAGTGGCAAAAAAGAAAAAGAACGTGCTGGAGTATCAGGAAATCAATGATTTTTTCAAAGATATGCCTCTTGAGGAGGAGCAGTTTGAAAAAATACTTGAGACGCTCGAGCAGAACAACGTCGATGTGCTGCGCATCACGGATGACGATGATGATCTGCCCGATGACGATCTGCTGCTGGTAGACGACGAAGAGATGGATATGGACATGGACAATATTGATCTGTCCGTACCTGACGGAGTGGGAATCGAGGACCCTGTCAGAATGTACCTCAAGGAAATCGGTAAGGTGCCGCTTCTTAGTGCTGATGAGGAAATCGAGCTTGCAAAGAAGATGGAGCTTGGCGATGAGGATGCCAAGAAGAGACTTGCGGAGGCAAATCTGCGTCTGGTAGTAAGTATTGCCAAGCGATATGTCGGCCGTGGCATGCTGTTTCTTGACCTGATACAGGAAGGTAATCTGGGACTGATCAAGGCAGTAGAAAAGTTTGATTATCGAAAAGGATATAAGTTTTCTACCTATGCAACATGGTGGATTCGTCAGGCAATCACAAGGGCTATCGCAGATCAGGCCAGAACGATTCGTATTCCTGTGCATATGGTTGAAACAATCAATAAGCTGATCCGTGTCAGCAGGCAGCTGCTTCAGGAGCTTGGACGTGAGCCGAGTCCGGAGGAGATTGCAAAAGAAATGAATATGCCTGAGGAACGTGTGCGTGAAATCCTGAAGATTTCTCAGGAGCCGGTTTCGCTTGAAACACCAATCGGCGAGGAAGAGGATAGCCATCTGGGCGATTTTATTCAGGACGACAATGTGCCTGTGCCTGCTGATGCAGCCGCATTTACACTGCTCAAGGAACAACTTGTTGAAGTCCTCGATACATTGACAGACAGAGAGCAGAAGGTGCTAAGACTTCGATTTGGTCTTGATGATGGAAGGGCGCGTACCCTTGAGGAAGTTGGCAAAGAATTTAACGTTACGAGAGAGCGTATCAGACAGATTGAGGCGAAGGCACTCAGAAAGCTTCGTCATCCTTCAAGAAGCCGAAAGCTTAAGGATTATTTGGATTAGGAGAATGTGAATGCTGTTATCAGATAGAATGAGAGCTGTCGTAGGGCTCGTTGAGCCCTGCAAAAGCATAGCGGACATAGGTTGTGATCATGGATATGTGGCAATGGAACTTGTGCGGAGTAATATATGCAGGCATGTGATTGCTATGGATATCAACAGGGGACCGCTGGAGAGGGCAAGACATAATATCAGAGATTATGATATGCAGGATTATATCGAAACCCGTCTGTCTGATGGCACTCAGGCACTTCGTGCAGGAGAGGTTGAGGGAATCATCTGCGCCGGAATGGGTGGAAGACTAGTCATTTCCATATTGGAACAGGACAGAGAGCTTGTGTGTGATCTGAGGCAGGTAATCTTGCAGCCACAGTCTGAACTGGATGAGGTAAGGGGTTACCTTAGAGAGAATGGTTTTATTATTGATCGGGAGGATATGGTTTACGAAGACGGCAAATATTACCCGATGATGCGTGCCCTTCCCGGAGCATTTGGAAAGCTGGAGAAACAGGTAGGCGGTAACCTGGAGCAGAAATGCAGAAAATCCGGAGTGCATGTGAATGGAATTCCGGCATACAGACAACCCTTTGATGTATCTGAGATTTCAAGGGACGAGGTGGCAAGGCTTACCAGAGTTCAGGATACATATGGACCATATCTTCTGGAGACGTCACATCCTGTTCTGAAACAATATTTGTTGTGGCAGAAAGAAAATCTCGAGAATATCAGGGGAAATCTGCTAAGCGGAAAACAAATTACAGCCAGACAGCAGTGCCGTGTGACGGAGCTTGATGAGAAGCTGAGCGATATCGTGTTCTGTCTGTATAATTATTTTAAATAAGAGGCTATGCTGGACATTTACTCGATGGAGGAATGGTATGAAATGCTATGAGATAATTGAGAAGCTTGAGTCCCTTTCGCCTGCAGCTTTTGCAGAGGACTGGGACAATATTGGTCTGCTTGCCGGCAGGCGCGATCGGGAAGTAGGGACAGTATATATTGCGTTGGATGCTACGGATGATGTGATTGAGGAGGCAGTCCGACTTGGAGCGGATATGCTTCTGACGCATCATCCTCTTATTTTTAAGAAGCTAAACAGGGTAAATACGGACGATTTCATAGGAAGGCGCGTTTACCAGCTGATCAGAAATGATATCAGTTATTTTGCCATGCACACGAATTTTGATGTGATGGGAATGGCAGATGCGGCAGCAGACGAGCTTGCGTTAAAGAATCGCGAGGTACTGAATGTTACCTTTGAGGATGATATATCAAAAGAAGGCTGTGGCAGGGTGGGTACACTAAGAGAACGTATGAGTGTGGCAGATCTGGCAGAGCTTGTGAAGCAGAAATTTCATGTACCTAATGTCAGGGTGTTTGGTGACTTGGGGGATATCGTTGAGGTGGCGGCGGTGATGCCTGGTTCCGGCGGTAGTTTTATAAAGGACGCGATAAATGCAGGAGCAGACGTAATGATTACAGGTGATATTGACCATCATGAAGGAATTGATGCAGTGGCACAGGGACTTACAGTGATCGATGCAGGTCACTATGGCATCGAAAAGCTGTTTATTCCTTATATGGAAGAATTTATCAGAAGAGAGCTGCCCGGACTGAAGGTATTTAAGGCTGATACAAAAGAGCCTTTTGTGGTGATTTAACATACATTATGTTATATGGTAAGAAAGGGGTATGGACAGATGCAGCATAATAGCGAGAGAAAGAACAGCTATATGGTAACAGTGAACGGAAAGACAAGAGAGTATCCTGCGGGGATAACCTTTGGGGAAATTGCAGGTGTGTATCAGAAGGATTATCCGCATCAGATCGCACTGGCTGTCAGAAATGGTAAAATAAGGGAACTCTTTAAGAAGATAGACAGGGACTGTACGGTGGAGTTTCTGACATTGGCTGATGATACGGGACACAAGACGTATAACCGTACAGCGACAATTATTCTTATGAAGGCGATCAATGAGGTCGTAGGTGCTGATAAGATTGATAAGATCAAGGTGGAATTTGCCATAGGTAACGGTTATTACTGCTCTAAAAAGGGTGATTTCGAAGTGACGGATGAGCTTGTGGAAAACATCAAGGCAAAGATGCAGGAATATGTGGATAAGGATTTATGCATTATCAAGAAACCAATGCCACTGGAGGATGCGAATGATCTTTTTGCGAAGCAGAAGATGATGGATAAAGTGAGTCTGTTCAAATACAGAGGAAGTTCAAGCGTTAATGTATACAATCTTGATGGATATTATGATTATTACTATGGCTTCATGCTTCCAAGTACCGGATACGTTAAGTGCTTTGACCTGAAAAAGTGGGGAGATGGATTTATGCTGATTCTTCCGACCAAAGAGCATCCGGAGTCTCTGGATCCGTTTCAACCGCTTCCAAAGCTTTTTAATTCGATGGAAATCGCTTCTGACTGGGGAGAAAAGCTGGGAGTCGATACAGTCAGTGATTTAAATGACCAGATTCGTCAGGGAAAATTTAATGAGCTTGTGCTGGTACAGGAGGCACTGCAGGAGCGCAGAATCAGTGAGATCGCATCGGATATCGTATCACGTGGAGGTGTTAAGTTCGTTATGATCGCAGGTCCGTCTTCCTCAGGAAAGACGACTTTTTCTCACAGATTATCCGTACAGCTTAGGACACATGGACTGACACCGCATCCGATTGCGGTAGATGACTATTTTGTAGATCGTGAGCTTACGCCGAGACAGCCAAATGGCGATTATGATTTTGAGTGTCTTGAGGCAATTGATACACAGAAGTTCAATGATGACATGTGCGCTTTGTTAAACGGTGAGCGAATTGAGCTTCCTACCTTTAATTTCTTAACGGGAAAACGTGAGTACAAAGGGAACTTCAAACAGCTTGGACCGGATGATATCCTTGTCATCGAAGGTATCCATGGCCTTAATGATAAAATGTCCTATGCGCTTCCTGCCGAGAGTAAATACAAGATTTATATCAGCGCACTCACGACATTGAATATTGATGAACACAATCGGATTCCGACGACGGATGGCAGACTGCTCAGGCGCATGGTAAGAGATGCGCGCACGAGAGGAGCAAGTGCAAAGCGCACGATTCAGATGTGGCCGTCTGTCCGAAAAGGAGAGACGGAGAACATATTCCCATTTCAGGAGAGTGCTGATGCCATGTTCAATTCAGCGATGATCTATGAGCTTGCGGTATTAAAACAATTTGCTGAGCCATTGCTCTATAATATTCAGAAAGGTGAGCCAGAGTACTTTGAGGCTGTAAGGCTTTTGAAATTTTTAAGCTACTTTTTGGGCGTCAGCACGGAAGAGCTTCCCAAGAACTCCATTGTGAGAGAGTTTGTGGGCGGAAGCTGCTTTGACGTATAAAAATGACTTGAAAAATGAATGAAAAAATTATATAATAATACGGCAACTGCGGTAAATGATCGCGGCTTGCTAGCGATAGCAAGGTGAGGAAAGTCCGGGCTTCACAGGGCAGGATGCCGGATAACGTCCGGTGGAGGTGACTCCAAGGCCAGTGCAACAGAAATAAACCGCCAGGGTCCGCTTACGGGCAGTCTGGTAAGGGTGGAAAGGCAGTGTAAGAGACTACCGCCTCCGAGGTAACGAGGAGGGCACATGTAAACCCCATCCGAAGCAAGACCAAACAGAAAGCGACAGATTTGCCCGATCTGCTTTCAGGTAGGTCGCTTGAGGCTGTTGGTAACGACAGTCCTAGATAGATGATCATTCACGACATAACCCGGCTTATCGCTGCGGTTGCCATATGTGTAGCACGAAGGGGAAGGTTTACAAAGACTTTCCCTTTTTCAATGTGGTTTATTGACGAGAGTGGACGGATTCAATATAATAGGAATGTATGAAATGAAAAAAGCTTTGGGCAGGATTTTTGGTATATTCATGATCGGTGGAGTGATCTTGTGTGTGGTGATGACAGTCCACGGGCATGCGTTTCGACCGATATCATGTATAACCGGTGAACCGGTAGGAAGAGCAGCAGAGATTGCCGGATTTATTACGACAGAAGAATATGGGCTTGAGATGGAGGACATGAAGATGCAGGTAGCTTATCAACTGGCAAGACGAAGTGTAGTAATGGTTGCAGTAAAGGATGCAGTAGGAAACGGTATCATTTGGAAAATTGATGATGGAATCGTAATCGTATCGAGCAGACATCTGCTGATGAAGGATGTCAAGGCCGAGGTATCCTTCCGCAATGGAGAGACAGCAAATGCAGAGATCATAGGATATTCACAGCAGTATGATATCGGATTTATCAGAATACCTGAAAGTGAAGTGACAGGTAAGATTTTGCGCGATGTCTATGAAGCCATACCGGTCCTGTATGAGACGGAGTCAGAGGATGCGAAAAGTGCTTTCGCAGAGCAGTATGCAGGAAATAAGGTGCTGCAGATCGGAGTAGATCCAGAGAGTAAAGCAGAGCTAGGCTTCACGGGAACGATAAAAGGTTTGCTTTTTGTACCGGTATTCAATACAAATGTACTTGAGACACAGTGCTTTTCCAAAGCAGGAATGTCAGGTGGTGGCACATTTGACGAAAGTGGCAGATTCCTTGGCATGATTTCCGGCGGAGATGTGGCAGAGGATTCAGAAAGAAAAGAAGCAGAGATTACGTATAGCATTCCTTCTGCGCTGATCGCAGCAGAATACGAGACAGAGGTACAAAGCATTGGTAAAACCGGAGAATAACAGAAGAATATCAAAAGTAGACGCATATCTGAACTGTGCGGAGAATTTTGCCTACAGAAGCACCTGTATCAAGCGCAAATATGGTGCTGTCATCGTGAAGGATGATGCAGTGATCTCGACCGGATATAATGGCTCGCCCAGAGGATTTGAGAACTGCTGTGATGTCGGGGAGTGTCCGCGTATCAAGCGCAATCTGCATCAGGGGCAGGGATATGCAATCTGCAGGGCAGTTCATGCTGAGGCAAACGCACTGTTAAACTGCTCGAGAGAGCAGACGCTGGGAGCAGATCTGTATCTTGCGGGAATCAATCCTTCTGATTTGTCTGTACACAAGGCAAAGCCGTGTCCGCTGTGCGCGCGCATGATCATCCAGGCAGGCATCAAGAATGTGTATCTTCGAAATGGAGAGGGCGTTGACAACTACGAAAAAATTGCGGCAGTCGATCTGGAATGGTATGTGGATGATAATGGAAAGAGCGATTCTATTTAGCAAAATTTAATAGCTCTTTTATAGAAAAAAATATGTGTTTGTGATATTATTAAAAATTGGAATCAAAACATGATTTTAACAATAAATGAAAAACTAAGAGAAAGTAATGATCTCCAATTTTATGAAAGGCAAGGTGTATAAAAATGACCAAGATAGATATTTTTTCGGGCTTTTTGGGAGCCGGAAAGACAACACTGATCAAAAAGCTTCTGAAGGAGGCATTGGACGCTTCAAAAGTGGTATTGATCGAGAATGAATTTGGTGAGATCGGCATTGATGGAGGCTTTTTAAAGGAAGCCGGCGTGGAAATCAAGGAGATGAATTCGGGCTGTATATGCTGTTCACTTGTAGGAGATTTTGGCAGTTCGCTCAAGGAAGTGATCGAAAAGTATCATCCAGAGAGAATCCTGATTGAGCCATCCGGTGTTGGAAAGCTCTCTGATGTCATGAAAGCAGTACAGAATGTCAATACGGATGCTGATATTGAACTTAACAGCGCAGTCGTTGTAGTGGATGCCAATAAGTGCAAGATGTATGCAAAGAACTTTGGTGAATTTTTCCTGAATCAGATTGAACATGCAGGCACGATCATCTTAAGCAGAACGGCTGATATCAGTGAGAGCAAGTTAAATACTGCGTTGGAAATTATCCGTGAGCATAATGAGAAAGCGACTGTTATCACGACTCCCTGGGACGAGCTTGATGGTAAAAAGATACTGGATACCATCGAAAATGCTAAGGATTTAGAGGCAGAGCTTATGGCAGAGGTTGCAGCACATCATGACGAGCATGAGCATCATCATGACCATGATGAGCATGACGAAAACTGCACATGTGGTTGCCACGATCATGACGAACATGAGCATCATCACGATCACGACCATGACGAACATGAGCATCATCACCATCATCACGATCACGATCATGAAGGACATGAGCATCATCACGACGAGCATGAGCATCACCATCACGATCACGATCATGATGAGCATGAACATCATCATCATGACCATGATGAAAACTGCACATGTGGCTGTCATGATCACGAACATGAGCATCATCACCATCATGCAGATGAGGTGTTTACAAGCTGGGGACATGAAACGCCGGCTGCTTATACACAGGAAGAAATCGAGCATATCCTTGAGGAGCTTGAGGATGAGACAAAATATGGTGTGATTCTTCGTGCAAAGGGAATGGTTCCGTCTGGAAACGGTTCATGGCTGAATTTTGATTACGTTCCGGGAGAGAGCAATGTACGTGCAGGTGCGCCTGAAGTTACAGGCAAGATCTGTGTGATTGGTTCAAAACTCAATGAAGACAATTTAAAGGAATTGTTTAGCAGATAGGATTGGAGAAAATATGAAACCGGTATACATTATTAATGGATTTTTGGAAAGTGGTAAGACAGAGTTTATTTCCTACACGATTTCGCAGCCATATTTTCAGATCAAAGGGAAAACACTTCTGATTCTCTGTGAAGAGGGCGAAATCGAATATGATGAGGAAATCCTTCGGAGAAGCCATACAATCGTAGAAGTGGTGGATGATGAGGAGCAGATGACGCCTGCAAATCTGATTGAACTGGAAAAGACGCATAAGCCGGAGCGAATCATTATTGAGTATAATGGCATGTGGAATTTTAAGAATCTGAAGCTCCCCTGGCATTGGAGCCTGGAACAGCAGATTACGACGATTGATGCATCGACTTTCCAGAACTACTACACAAATATGCGGTCTCTGCTGGCTGAGATGATCAGAAAATCAGAGTTGATTATCTTTAACCGTTGTGATGGGCTGATCGACCAGCTGAGTAATTTTAAGAGAAATGTCAAGGCTGTGAATCCACAGGCAGAAATTATCTTTGAGGATAAGAATGGTGAGGTAAATCAGATCTTTGAGGAGGATTTGCCATATGATCTGAAGGCTTCGCTGCTCGATCTGGATGATTATGGATATGGCATTTTTTATCTTGATGCCATGGATAATCTGGACAGATATATTGGCAAGACGATCAAATTCAAGGCAATGGTTTTAAAACCGGAGGACAGCAAAGATGAGTATTTTGTGCCAGGTAGAATGGCAATGACTTGCTGTGCTGATGATATGGCTTTCCTTGGATATGCCTGCAAATACGATCGATGCAGTGAGCTTACCAACAAGGACTGGGTTGAAGTGACAGCCACAGTACACAGGGAATTTTGGAAGGACTACAATGGAGAAGGACCTGTTCTTCATGCAGTGAGCGTTGTTCCTACACAGAAACCGAAGGATGAAGTTCTAAACTTTGCATAATGAAATGAAAAAAGTGTTGCGTATTGCAACACTTTTTGTTTTGTACAGTTATTAAAGGACAGTGGCATCAGAACTGTTGTATTTTTCTTCACAGTACTTGCAGCGATAAATTTCCTTTTTCTCATCCGTCAGTACGAAGATATGAGGAAGCTCCTGCTCAATGGAAGTAATACAACGGGGATTTTTGCATTTGAGCACATTTTTGATTTCCTTTGGAAGGGAAAGCGGAAGCTTTTCGACAATCTCACAGTTCTTGATGACATTGACTGTGATGTTGTGATCAATAAAGCCGAGAATGTCAAGATTCAGGGTATTGATGTCACATTCCACTTTCAGGATATCCTTTTTGCCCATTTTGCCGCTTCTGGCATTTTTGATGATCGCCACGGTACAGTCGAGCTTGTCCAAACCAAGATGCTTGTAAATGCTAAGACTCTTTCCTGCTTTTATATGGTCAAGAACAAAGCCTTCTTCTATTTTACCGACATTTAACATATCATTGATACCTCCCTTACTTTACTTCGATTTCCAAAAGTGTCAAGAGCAGAGCCATGCGCACATATACGCCATATTGAACCTGGCGGAAATATACGGCTCTTGGATCACTGTCCACTTCGACAGAGATCTCGTTGACACGAGGAAGCGGGTGAAGGACAATCATATCAGACTTTGCAAGTTCCATTTTTTCTTTGTTCAGAATATAGTAATCTTTCAGTCTGACATAGTCCTCTTCGTTAAAGAAACGCTCCTTTTGTACACGGGTCATATACAGGATGTCAAGATCAGGCATCACATCTTCAAGCTTTCTGACTTCACGAAAAGCGATATTCTTGTCACGAAGCATCTCTGTAATATAATCCGGTATGGTAAGCTCTTCGGGAGAGATAAATACAAAGTTGATGTTGTCATAACGCACGAGCGCATTGATCAGTGAATGAACGGTACGGCCGAATTTGAGATCACCACACAGACCAATCGTAAAGTTGTTCAGCCGGCCTTTGATCGCACGTATGGTCAGCAGATCGGTTAATGTCTGAGTAGGATGCTGGTGTCCACCATCACCTGCATTGATGACAGGGATTGATGAATGGGAAGCTGCAACCATTGGTGCACCTTCTTTGGGATGGCGCATGGCACAGATATCTGCAAAGCATGAGATGACACGGATCGTATCTGATACACTTTCTCCCTTCGCGGCAGAAGAGGAGTTCGCATCTGAGAAGCCGAGAACCTTTCCGCCGAGGTTGAGCATGGCAGATTCAAAGCTTAGACGGGTGCGTGTACTTGGCTCGTAAAAACAAGTTGCCAGTTTTTTTCCTTCGCACGCATGCGCGTATTTTTCTGGATTTTTCTCAATATCCTCAGCAATTGTGAAAAGTCTGTCGAGCTCTTCCGTAGAAAAATCCAGTGGACTCATTAAATGTCTCATAAATTATCCTCCGAGAAAATAAAACAAGAGAAATAAATTCTCTTGTCCTAAATTGTACAAATATTAAAATAAACTTTCTGAAAATGAGAAAAGAAACAACAAACATAACCTGAAGTGCAAAAACAGCTATCATCTCTGAGTGCAGGATTGAACATCGTTATTTCCTCCCATTACCAAAACATAAAATGATTCAGTACTCATGTACTTTTGATATAATAGCATATCGATAGAAAGCTTTCAAGAATAAAATGAATATTTTTTTGGACAATTATGACAAATACATGGTATAATATTTTTGGTTGGTAATGATTGTCATTAATATGTGGAAACGTTGCCAAAATCAAATATGTTCATGAGGTGAAAGACGTGGAATTTAAAGAGAGAAAAAGATGGGTATTTTTCGGACTGCCCTTTACATTTACGGTATATACCATAAAAGAAGATGTTGTTACAATCAATACAGGATTTTTCAACAGGGAAGAGAATGACTGCTACATGTATAAAATTCAGGATGTAACATTAAAAAGTTCATTGGCGGAGCGAATTTTTGGGCTTGGAACGATCGTATGCCAT
>JAFOYD010000173.1 GCA_017391545.1 Lachnospiraceae bacterium | reverse complement strand
TGTGGTAAGAGCCTCGCCCTCTACGTCCTCAGCAATGATGAGAAGCTTCGCACCAGACTGTACAACCTGCTCTAAGAGTGGTAAAATCTCCTGGATATTAGAAATCTTCTTGTCTGTGATCAGGATGTATGGCTCATCCATTGTAGCTTCCATCTTATCCATATCTGTAGCCATGTAAGCTGAGATATATCCGCGGTCGAACTGCATACCTTCTACAAGGTCAAGCTCTGTCTGCATGGTCTTTGACTCTTCGATTGTGATGACACCGTCACCGGATACCTTCTCCATCGCATCTGCTACCATGTTTCCGACTTCCTCATCGCCTGCTGAGATTGCTGCTACTCTTGCAATATGCTGCTTTCCGTTAACCTTTGAGCTCATAGCTGCGATTGCTTCTACTGCAGTGTCTGTAGCTTTCTTCATACCTTTTCTTAAAATAATCGGGTTTGCTCCTGCTGCAAGATTCTTCATTCCTTCATTGATCATAGCCTGTGCAAGAACAGTCGCTGTTGTCGTACCATCACCTGCTACATCGTTTGTCTTGGTAGCAACTTCCTTTACCAGCTGAGCACCCATATTCTCAAATGCATCTTCAAGTTCAATTTCCTTTGCGATCGTAACACCATCGTTTGTGATCAGTGGTGCGCCAAATGACTTGTCAAGAACTACATTTCTTCCCTTAGGTCCAAGTGTTACGCTTACTGTATCTGCTAACTTGTTTACACCTGCTTCTAATGCCTTACGAGCCTCTGCTCCGTATTTAATTTCCTTTGCCATGATTGATTCATCCTCCAATTCTTAATCTCATTCTTTATTTGTTTTACTGGATAACAGCTAAGATATCATTCTGTTTTACAATGATGTACTCTTCATCGTCGATTTTTACTTCTGTACCAGAGTATTTTGAAAAAATAACATTGTCGCCGACCTTGACTTCCATCTTTACTTCCTTGCCATCAACGACGCCACCCGGTCATAATGCAATAAATTCTGCCTGCTGTGGCTTTTCCTTATTCTGTCCCGGTAATACGATACCTGACTTTGTTGTCTCCTCTGCAACCAACTGCTTTAATACGACTCTGTCTCCTAATGGTACTAACTTCATTTGAAATGCCTCCTTAAACAATTTATAAAAAAATATTATTTACTTATCTATTAGCACTCCTAACTATTGAGTGCTAACAAAACATATAATAATTTTTTACTGAGCGTTGTGCAAACAGATTTAGCTCTCGCTTTCTAATATTTTCTCTTATTTTCTAATTTTTACAAACGTTTTCTCTAGTTTTTATACTTTATGTTACTTAATAATTATTTTAGATTTATTCCTTTTTCCAGTCTTTTTCTGTATTCAGGCGTATTCTTGATTTCAAATTTGTTCTCCAGCATGGCGTATTCTGCATCCGAGAGAATATCCTTAAAGTTCTCCTCCACGTTTGTTTTCATCACACATCCCACTGCAATGCTCGGTGCCAGTTTATCATCCTCAAAGCTGTCACACGCCTGCTGAATTGTTCTGCAATACGCCTTTGCTTCGTCCTCGTCCACAAGCGGAAGCAGTATATGAAATACATCGCCCTCTACTCTTCCGATCACTGCGCTGTCAAGTCCTGCCTCCGCTGCCTTTTTCTTCAGGATGCCGGCTACGATTTCGATCAGGCGGTCGCTTTCCTCCTCACCGAAATGATTATCCGCAAATTTCCAGTCGTTGATATTGACACAGATTGCCGCTGTAGGCACGATCTCCCGCTCTGCAAGCTCCTTCATGCGGCTGATGAAATAATTTCTGTTGAGTACACCGGTCAGCGGGTCGTTCTGCTCTGAGTACTTTGCCTGATATGCATCCTTTTCAACCTGTTGCTCCAGCTCATCAATGTACACCGCCTGTTCACTTGCCACATAAGACTTTTCGCTGTACCCCTCCAGCGTTCTGATATAGGCATTCAGTAAGTTCTTTGCCGTCTCTTCATTTTCCTCAGATACATTGTCATATCTGGCATAGATATGACACACAGTTCTGCCCCTTACTCTGATCTTATTGCCTGGTTTTCCTACTACATCCGGCTTAAAATCACCAAAATCACCCTCTGTCATCAGGATTGTTCCATGTCTGTCCGTCATCAGTGTATCCAGCCCAAAGCTCTCATGCAGCTGCGCAAGCACAGCCTCTGCCGCCTCCAGATCAAACAGATCCTTTGGAAAATAATTCTTGCTGTTCTGTTCCAGTCTCTGCGCAAATGCGATTTTCTTTTTGTTCATTTTAACCCTTTCCCTTCTGTTCTATTTATAGAATATAGTTTTCAATAATCTCTGCGATACCATCATGGTTATTGTCATTCTCAGTGACGTAATCCGCGTGTTCTTTTACGGTAGGATTACCATTTGCCATGCAAACCCCTACTCCTGCTGCCTCGATCATGGAAATATCATTCTCTTCATCCCCTGCTGCTACAGCATTCTTTATATGCACGTGCAACGCCCTGCAAAGGTTCCTTAACGCATTTCCCTTTCCCGCTTTCCTGCTGTAGATTTCCAGATACTGCGGATGCGAAAATGCGCATGTAATCTCCTGTCCCAGCTCTGATGCTTCCAATTCTGCCCGCAAACGCTCCAGACGCTCTGTGTCCTCAAGTGCGATTGCGATCAGCTTAAAGGGAGCATGGGAAAGTACCTTGCCAAGCCTCGTCTCAACCAGATACGGCAGCTTCACGGTTTTTGTATAGTAGGCAATTTCCCTGTCATCTGCACAGCTTACAATATGTGTATCTGCATAGGTCTGAATGTGAATGCCTTTTGCAGTCGCCAGATCAAATATTTTCTGGGCAGTCGGTATCGGAATATCATACGTTTCGATGCAGCTATCACTGATGCAGTCGTATAGTACTGCTCCATTATAGGAAGTAGCATATATTCTTCCGATGCTGCTTTTCGCACTTTCTTTGATGTCAAGTTTTTCCAATACATCAAGAATGCTTTTGGCAGGTCTGCCACTTGCCAGCACAAAATGATGTCCTTTTGCAAGCATCTCCAATATTTTATCTCTTGTTTTTTCTGAGATTTCCTTAGCATCTGTCAGAAGTGTTCCGTCAAGATCCGTAAACAGCATTTTAGTATGCAGCGCTTTTTTCATCTCTGTGAGGATGCTGTCGTCAACATAAAGCCGCCCATATCCGACTGCAAGCTCCAACCCCGGCTTATTTGCACCATGAAAATCAGAGCCTCCACTTTGCATCAGATTGTACTTCTTTGCCAAAGCCTTCATCTGCGCTTCTTCAGCAGGTGTATAAGTACTGTAGATGCACTCCATTCCCATCAGACCTGCATCCTTTAACCGGTGGACAAGAATGTCAAGCTGCTCACGCCCAAGCTTATACAGGGTAGGATGTGCAAGCACCGGGATGCCGCCTGCCTCTAATGTTACCCTGATTACCTCCTCCGGTGTAATTTTTTCACGATGCACAAAGTATGGCGTATGGTCGCCCAGATATCTGTCAAATGCCTCGTTTCTGCTCTTGACATACCCCTTGTCCAGCAAAAACTTTGCGTAATGCGCCCTTGTGATAATTGCATCCGGAAATGCATCCAGGAGTTCTTCATAAGTAATATCTATGCCGGCTCCCTGCAAATTAGCACAGAGTTTGTGATTTCTGTCTGTTCTTGACTGTTTGAAACGTGCCAGATACTCCTGAAAGACCGGTGCCTTGTGATCAATAAATAATCCCAGAATGTGCACATCCCGATTCAGATACTCTGTTGAATACTCAATGCCTGGTATGATTTCGATCGGTCTGCCCTTTGCATAGTCCATCATTTCATCAATGCCATCCACCGTGTCATGGTCAGTCAGGGCTATGGCAGACAAGCCCTTATCGATTGCATAATCCACCAGTTCCGTTGGCGTCAGTGTTCCATCAGAACGTATGGAATGTACATGTAAATCTACAAATCCCATTTTTCTTTTCCTCTATACTGAAACAGGCAGAGAAACTCTGCCTGTATAAAACTTATTGAATTAATCCTCTTCGCCGCTCTCGTCTTCTTCCTCAGCAGTGTATACAGCGGTTCTCTTTCTTGCCATCTCATCGCTTGCAAGATATTCATCATAAGTCGTGATCTTGTCGATCAAGGTACCATTTGGGAGAATCTCCATGATACGGTTCGCTGTTGTCTCCACAAACTGATGGTCATGGCAGGCAAACATAGCCACACCAGGAAACTTGATCAATCCATTGTTAAGTGCTGTTATGGACTCCATGTCAAGATGGTTGGTCGGTTCATCGAGAATCAGGCAGTTCGCACCGCTGATCATCATCTTGCTGAGTAGGCAACGTACCTTCTCACCACCGGAAAGTACTTTTACCTTCTTTACGCCGTCCTCACCTGCAAAAAGCATACGTCCGAGGAAACCACGCACATAGGTGATATCATCCACAGGTGAATAGCTCATAAGCCAGTCTGCAATCGTATACTCATTGTTGAACTCATTTGTAGGATCCTTGGGGAAATATGCCTGTGATGTCGTCACGCCCCATTTGTAAGAACCCTCATCAGGTTCAAGTTCTCCCATTAAAATCTGGAACAGTGTCGTCTTAGCAAGCTCGTTTCCACCTACAAATGCAACCTTGTCCTCACGTCCCAGTATGAAAGAAACATTGTCCAGAACCTTTTCGCCGTTAATGGTCTTTGACAGATTGGTAACAGTCAGCACCTCATTACCGATCTCTCTGTCAGGTCTGAAATCAATATATGGATATTTTCGGCTTGAAGGCTTGATATCGTCAAGCTCGATTTTCTCCAACGCACGTTTTCTTGATGTCGCCTGCTTTGACTTTGAAGCATTGGCAGAGAAACGGGAGATAAATTCCTGCAATTCTTTGATTTTCTCTTCCTTTTTCTTGTTCGCTTCCTTCATCTGCTTTACAAGAAGCTGACTTGACTCATACCAGAAATCATAGTTTCCGGCATAGAGCTGAATCTTACCATAATCGATATCCGCAATCTGTGTACATACTTTATTTAAGAAATAACGATCATGGGATACCACGATAACGGTGTTGTCAAAGTTGATCAGGAATTCCTCGAGCCATGCAATTGCATCGAGGTCAAGGTGGTTTGTCGGTTCGTCAAGCAGAAGGATATCCGGATTTCCAAAAAGCGCCTTTGCAAGAAGTACCTTCACCTTCTCACTACCGTTCAAATCCTTCATTAGTGAATAGTGAATGTCTGTCTCGATACCAAGTCCATTCAAAAGCTGTGCGGCATTGGACTCTGCTTCCCATCCATCCATCTCAGCAAATTCGCCTTCCAGCTCACTTGCGCGGATACCATCTTCGTCCGTAAAATCCTCTTTTGCATAGATGGCATCCTTTTCCTTCATAATTTCATATAAACGGGCATTTCCCATAATCACGACATCCATGACAGGATATTCATCATATTTGAAATGATCCTGCTCCAGAACGGAAAGTCTCTGTCCCGGTGTGATCACGATGTCACCCTTTGTCGTCTCAAGCTTTCCTGATAAAATCTTTAAGAATGTTGACTTTCCTGCGCCATTGGCACCGATCAAGCCATAGCAGTTTCCCTCTGTAAATTTGATATTTACATCCTCAAATAATGCTTTTTTCCCAACTCTATAGGTTACATTGTTTGCACTTATCATTTTATAATCCTCTTATTCTTAATATGTTTTTCCTATATTATTATACATAAATAGGAAGATTTTTCAATGGTAACAGGCAAAAACCCTATTTTTTGAAAAGCTTTCCAAAAAATCCTTTCTTCTCTCCGGCACCTTCTGTCTCATCCTTTGCAGTCTCATTCACACTGCCACCCTGAAGTTCCTCTGCATATTTGGGATTTTCCTTCAGCGCCAAAAGACTGTCATATGCCTGCAACATGCTGAAATGATGCGTGTCAGCCAGTTCCTGAGCTGTATGTCCTTCAATTGTCAGCATTCCCACCGGCGGATACTCTCCGTTTCTGACAGAAGAAGCAAACTCCACAAAAATACTGCTGTCAGATTTCAGTCTTCTATAATAGTACCCTGCCTCGGCATAGGACAGACCACAGCCCTGCGTCAGATAGATCATCAGCTCCTCACGAAGAGGTTCTGATTTTTTCCACTGCTTAGCGACCTCGCTCATCAGATTGGTATCCATCAGGCACAGAATGCTCGGACCGTCTGTGAGTGCGGCAACTTTGCTCGCCTCGACTAGTTTCGCCATGAACTGGGGATTATCGATGCCTGCGGGCATCAGTCTGCCCTCGCCTTTTCTGCCCGCCTCATAACGGTTAGTTATGATCAGATAGACAATATTATTTTTGATTGTAAATCCACCGTTCTCTTCTCTTAGCGTATAAATATATGGCAGCTCACACAACGCCTCTGTCAGAGGTAGTGTGATTCTGTTCATCAGGCGGTTATATTTTGCTTTGTTCTCCTCATCCTCCGCTTTTCTCGCGCTGTCAAATCGGGCAGCCGCCTCATGCATCATAATCATCATTTCAGCAATGCTACAGCCTGCCATATAGGCAATCCCCTGATCAAAATCCTCTTCGATGTGTTTGATCAGTTCTGCCTTTCTCTCATCACTAACGATAAAATCATTTCTCTTGTCATAGAATGGCACAACAGGCATACGATACTGCTTCTGCCCATCCACCTCACGCATAACGCTGGAAATCTCATTCTCTGATAAGTTTTTCTCTGCCAGAAGTGTGTCTGCATCTGTGCTGTATCCAGCTGCCTCTCTGATATAGTCGAGCTTGCAGCCTAGCGCATACTTCGTGTCCATATCAAGATTGACACTTGTCACGCCAAGCTTTTTGGCCAGTGCAAGCACTGTCTCAAGATTTAGCAGCTTGTCGTTTCTGTCAAGTACACCCACCGGAAATGTACTGTCAAATACTGGCAATAACGTCGGATTTTGCAATACATAATTGACAGCATCGTCATAATTTTCAAAGAGAT
>JAFOYD010000172.1 GCA_017391545.1 Lachnospiraceae bacterium | reverse complement strand
TTAGCTCACCAACGTATTTTAAATGATCTCTTTCAAACTTAAACGTTACTACCGGTTCGTCCCTGTAATAAATTGTTCCACCTAAGTTATCCAATCTTATCATGATACCAACTCCTTAAGACTACTCTCTGCTCTATCCAAATGTGTTTTCGCTAATGTATTAGGTATCCAAAAATCATATGACTCTACAGCATAAGTACCACTTGATAATTTCACTGCTTCCTACATCTGTGTGACAATCAGATACACAAAATAAACGCCATAGCATGCCAGAAAAGTAATGCCATCACGTCTTGACAAGGTGTCATCATCCTTTGACAGGAAGTACAGCAAAAAGACTACTGCGATACTGATAAACCCGTCAATGACAAAAGACATGGAAAAGTCCACCGGAGCAATCAGGGAAACCGTTCCAAGCACAAACAGGATGTTAAAAATATTACTTCCCAAAATATTTCCAACTGCGATATCAGCATTTCCTTTCCTTGCTGCCATTACCGAAGTCATAAGCTCTGGCAACGATGTACCGAGTGCGATAATCGTCAGTCCGATTAACCTGTCATCAATATGAAGGATATCCGATGCGATAATCGTAGCATTGTCTACCGCAAGGTCGCTTCCCAGGATAATTGCAGCCAGACCACCGATGATATACAGAACCAGCAAAAAGATGTTTTTCTTCTTTTTAGGTTCTTCCTGCGCTTCACCACGATCCATCTCACTTTTCGCAGTGCGGAACAGATGCACCATAAAAAGAATCATCAGAATCCAAAATGCAATGCCTGTAAATACATTCAGCTTACCTAAAACGACACCGAAGAAAACAAGGGCAACGGTAATCAGTATGTTAAAGGGGATGTCAAATTTGATACTTGACCTTCCAATATGCAATGGCACAATGCTTGCTGAAATACCAAGGATAACCAATATATTTAAAAGATTACTTCCCAGAATATTTCCGATTGCAATGCCTGTCGTACCCGACAATGCCGCCGAGATACTGATTGCCGCCTCCGGTGCACTTGTTCCAAAGGCAACAATCGTAAGCCCGATAATAATCTGTGGAATATGGAATCTCTCTGCGACACCCGATGCGCCATCTACAAAGAAATCCGCTCCCTTGATCAAAATGGCAAATCCTGCAATCATCAATACAATACTTTTTAATGCTAACATTTTATTCCTCCATGGTCACAAATATCGTCGTACGGCTATGTCAAGACCTTTGCACTAGTGCATAACTATTGATCATCTTTCTCAATTACAATGACAACATTTTCTTTAAGATATTTTTGAGGTCCGCCCTTGTAGCTGCGTCATTTATATATTCTCTGGAAATTGCGGTCGCATTGCCTGTATAAGGTGAAGCCACTGTGGAGATGCACTTGAACTGTCCCCATGGCAGCAGTGATACATCTTTGTTGTAAACTTCCCATATTTCTTTCTTATTCCATGTGTATTTTCCCAGCAGCTTATTGTCCTTTTTGGAGTAATAAAAGGTCACCGGATATTCAGAGTAGTACATCATCACCGGTCGCTCATTGTAGTATGTATAGATTTCTTTGCCTGCCGCATCGAAAATCTCCGGTATTCCATCACCTGTCACATCAATCAGTGCGAACTTACTGCTATAGCTTTCCATTTGAGAAAGCTGGTTCGTATATGCCTCTGCAAACTTGTCCAGATTTTCAAGCGCTTTCTGCTTCTCTGTTTTTTCCGGTGCAATCTGCGACACCATGTATGGTCCCGGTATATAGTAAGTTCCATTCAAATCCACCTGATAAAAACCATTGTCTGTGATGCCTGTTACTCTCACATTCACAAACCTGTCAAGATATACAACAACTGGAGAGAACACATCAGGTGTCGCATACACCGGCGTCGCTGAAGTCGAATACATCTCAACCACACTGATTGGAGTAACATTAAATGCCAAAGATGTTACCGGTTTCTGACAAGCCACTGCAACTGTCAGTGCTGCTGCCAATACCGCAATTTTCTTGATTT
The DNA here is from genome assembly GCA_017391545.1 of Lachnospiraceae bacterium. GTDB lineage: Bacteria > Bacillota > Clostridia > Lachnospirales > Lachnospiraceae > COE1. The sequence goes on along the minus strand of JAFOYD010000172.1, from coordinate 6,430 downwards.
TATTCTTCATTCGTATTCCCCCATTTCGCTTTCGTTTAATATTCTGATTGATCCAGATCCTTAAAGTGAAATTCCTTTTTCCCTGTGGCATAATCATCAACAATCTGTCCGTTTCCAAACAACTTATACTTGTATGTGAGCAGCCCTTCGATTCCGACAGGTCCTCTTGCATGAATCTTTCCTGTACTGATGCCAACCTCTGCACCAAAACCATAGCGGAAACCATCTGCGAAGCGTGTAGAACAGTTCTGATAAACCCCTGCGGAATCTACCATTTTCATGAAATGCTCTGCTGCCGCCGTGTCTTCCGTGATGATACAGTCTGTATGATGAGAACCGTATTTATTGATATGCAGTATCGCTTCATCAATATTATTGACCGTTTTTGCAGAAATAATAAGGTCAAGATACTCTGTAGCAAAATCCTCCTCCGTTGCCGGTCTGGTATCATATTTGTCTGCGATGTCAACTGTCGCGCGAAGCTCAATCTGGTGTGCTTTAAATGCTTCATTGAGCCGTGGCATCAGCGCATCCACAGCATCCTTGTGTACCAGCAGTGTCTCCACAGAGTTACATGCTGCTGTGTACTGCGTCTTGGCATCGATAATCACCGGGATTGCCTTCTCGATATCAAAATCCTTGTCAACGTAGATATGGCAGATACCATCCGCATGCCCCATCACAGGAATCTTTGTATTATCCATGATATACTGCACAAACGCATTGGAGCCTCTCGGTATGAGGAGGTCTACTGACTCGTGGCAGGAAAGGAGCTCTGATATTTCATCTCTTTGTTCTGCCTGAAACAGACAGTTCTGGGGCAGTCCGCTTTCTATAGCAGCCTGATAAATCAGTGAAAAAAGCACTTTGTTGGTATGCTTTGTCTCACTGCCACCCTTTAAGATTGCACAGTTACCGCTTTTGATGCAAAGGGAAGCAATCTGAACAAGTGCATCCGGTCTTGCCTCAAAGATGACACCAATGACACCGATTGGGCACGTTTCTCTCACAAGTGTCAGTCCTTTGTCAAGCTCACGGACGAACTGTGTCTCATATACCTTATCGGGTAGAGCGATCAGGTTTTCAATGCCCTTTGTCACATCTGCAAGCTTCTGCGGGCTGAATTTCAGTCTCTTGACAACTGCCTCCGGAACATTATTTTCTTTTGCCTCTGCCAGATCCTGCTCATTTGCCTTGAAAATCTCATCCTGCTTTGCAAGTAATGCCTTTGCAATAGTTGCAAGTGCATTGTTTCTTATTTCTGCTGATTTTGAAGCCATAAGTGTGCTGTCAAGCTTCATCGCTGCTGCTTTTTCCTTAATTGTCATGTTTTACTCCTTTCGCCGCCTGTATTCCGACATCTGTAATAACGATCTGTTGATGCTGTTCCGTTCTCTATATTCTCAAAAACGAATAGATGATTTCTTCTGTCACGATTTTATCCATCTTGATATCATATGCATCCTTTGGTATCTCGTCTACGATCTGACATGCATATGCCAAAGCCATTGTTGAAATCTGGCGCTTATTTACCAGATACCTGTCATAAAAGCCTTTCCCATAGCCGATACGATAACCCGAAGTGTCAAACGCAACTCCCGGCACAATGATGAGTGTATCCTCTCTGGTATGAAAACGGTACCTCGAATGAATATCCTCTCTCGGCTCCAAAATTCCCATAAATCCCTTTTCAAGCTGTTTTACCGATACCACCTGATAAAACTCCATTGTATTAGTCAGTCTGTCTGATTTTGGGAAATACACCCGCTTTTTGTGAAGAATCGCATCCTCAAAAATTCCTCTTGTCATGACCTCATGATTACAATCCGCATATAATAAAATGTTGTCAGCTTCCTCATATTCCGGAGTCTTGATCACCTTTTGAAGAATTGCCTCACTTTTTGCCAGGACCTCTTCCTCTGTCAACTGCTTTCGAGCCTCAAGTATTCTTTTCCTTATTTCAGCTTTTGATTCCATGATTTGACAACAGGTATATCACCTGCATTTTCCTTCCTGTTTTTTATTAATGAGTATGCTTGTTTCCGTACTTTTCACCAAGATTTGTGATGCTGCCGTCCGCTTCCTTTATCGACATATTGTCAAGCTGTCCTTTCAGATTAGCTCTGACATTTGCAACATACTCAGCCCGAAGCTTTGCCTGCTCAGCCTTCTCATCCTCGGTCAGTCCTTCTGCCTGCGATTTATGATACAACTCATTGATTCGTTTGATTTTTTCCTCTAAATTCATATGAACCTCCAAATGGTTTTAATTTCGCTCCTACCATCCCCTGATCATCGCGATTTCTCTTGCATATCCTTCATCATCGTTTGGGGTTTCCAGGATAAATGGTTTGTCTGCTAAAAGAGGATGCTTGGTAACTGCCTTCATCGCCTCTAATCCGATTTCACCCTCGCCGATTTTCTGATGGCGGTCTTTATGTGCGCCAAGTACATTCATGCTATCATTAAAATGAACTGCCTTCAGTCTGTCGATTCCAATAACCTCATCAAATTCCTTAAGGACACCATCAAGGTTTCCAACGATATCATAACCGCCGTCCCACACATGACAGGTATCAAAGCACACACCCACCTTATCCTTAAGTTCGACGAGGTCAATGATCGCTCTAAGCTCCTCAAAGCTTCTTCCGACCTCAGAACCTTTTCCCGCCATTGTTTCCAGCAAGACGGTCGTATGATGTTCGGGCTTGAGTGCACAGTTAATCGCATCTGCAATCATGGGGATTGCCACATCTACCCCCTGTCCTACATGAGAGCCGGGGTGAAAATTATAGTAGTTCCCAGGCAGATATTCCATACGTTCCAAGTCTTCTGCCAGCACGGTACGCGAAAAGCTTCTGACATTCTCCTTTTCTGCACATACATTCATGGTATATGGTGCATGTGCCACAAGCGTGCCAAAGTTATGTTCTTTCATCAGCTTTCGAAGCTTCAATGCATCCTCCGGATCGATTTCTTTTGCCGCGCCTCCCCTTGGATTTCTTGTAAAAAATGCAAAGGTATTTGCATTTAACTTCAAAGCCTCTTTTCCCATATTTTCAAAGCCCTTCGATGAGGACAGATGATTTCCTATATACATTTATTAATTCTCCCTTCGTAATGGTTCAATACCCTTATCGTTAATTATTATGTGATTGATATAATCCTGCTCATATCAGCCGGCAATGGTGCCGTAAGTTCCATACGTTCATCCGTAATTGGATGCCAAAAGGTCAACCGATATGAATGAAGCGCCTGTCTTTCTATATATTCCGTATCAGGATTATATAGAAAATCTCCGATTAACGGATATCCTATATGCTTCATATGCACGCGGATCTGATGTGTTCGCCCCGTCTCGAGCTTCAGGGACACCAGACTGTGTCCATTCTCTTCTTTTATGACCTTATAATGTGTCACCGCCCGCTCACCTTTTTCATAGTCAACGATTCGCTCCAGCACGGAATCTTCTTTTCTTGCAATCGGCGCATCAATGACATTTTCCTGTGGTTCTACTTTTCCCCGCACAATTGCAAGATATTCCCGCTCAATTCCACCCGCATCGGCGCCACATGCCTTTCCTGCCACCATTGTTCCCAGAATTCCTGCGCTTACTTTATGCTTTGCCACAATGGTAAGCCCTGAGGTATCCCTGTCAAGGCGATTAATACAGCGAAATACAAATGGCTTTTTCTGTTCCTTATAGTACCACATGAGCGCATTAGCCATAGAATTGTCATAATTGTCCATGGATGGATGAATTGGCATGCCTGATGGCTTGTTCACCACAACGATATCTTCATCCTCATACACAATATCAAGCGGCATCGCTACAGGCACGATATTGGGCGACCAAGTATCCTCCCTAATCTGTACTTCAAGGATATCTCCGACTGTCAACAGCTTATTCTGAAGCACCGGACATCCATTTAATAGAATACTTTTCTCATCCTTTTTTAAGTCAATCAGGTTTTTGGAGGAAAATCTTTTTTGACACAAAAACGCACTGATTTTTATCCCTTGTGAAGCTTCATCTATATGATAAATAATCGTTCTGTTCATCGAAATGATTTCCATTACTTGTGCAGGTTCTCTACAAACTCTGCAAAATCAAACGCTTCATTTTTGTTTGCCTTAAATATCGTTCCGTAATTTCTGCCTTCCATGATACGATGAATCACACGCACATCCCTGCCGTTTGCAATGACCATATCTGCACCTGAATAGGTAGCAATTTTAGCTGCTGTCAACTTTGTCTCCATACCACCTGTGCCAACGCTGCTCCCTGTGGAACCCTTTCCCATACTGATCAGTTCATCGGTAAGGCTGTCCACTCTCTCAACAAATTTTGCATCCGGATTTTTCCTTGGATCATCCGTATATAAACCATCGATATCTGACAGCAGAATCAATAAATCTGCCCCTGTAAGCGCTGTAACGATGGCAGATAGTGTATCATTATCACCAATGACATCCTCCACCTCAAAGGTCGAAATCGTATCATTTTCATTTACGATTGGTATGACCTCCATGGAAAGTAATTCATTAAATGTATTCTGTGCATTTCTTCTGTTGAGATCAGCTACGATGGTATTTCTCGTCATCAAGATCTGTGCTGCCTGATGGCTGTATTCAGAAAAGATTCTCTGATAGGTCGTCATCAGCCTTGCCTGTCCGATTGCTGCACAAGCCTGCTTCTGTGCAATTGTGAGGGGCGGCTTGATATGAAGCGCCTTTCGCCCGCAGCCGATCGCACCAGACGTCACCAGTATAACGTCCTTTCCCTGATTTCTGATATTACAAAGTTCCCTTACCAGGATATCCATCTTCGTGTAGTCCAGATCTCCTGTCTCTGCATGTTGTAAGGAGGATGAACCGATCTTTACAACAATTCTTTTTTTATCCTTTAATTTGGCGCGTAACTCTTCCATCGTCTTTTTTCCTCCGTAAAATCTATCTGATATTATTTTAAAGCTATTTTGTTAAAAAGTCTAGTCAGTTAACGGGCAAAACTGCATTGCGATCTTTTCCGCGATCAGTATGCCGTCCATCGCAGCAGAGGTAATCCCTCCCGCGTAACCTGCACCTTCTCCACAAGGGTACAATCCTCTTATAGTGGGACTTTGCAGTTCCTCATCTCTATGAATTCTGACAGGTGATGATGTCCGGCTCTCGATTCCGGACAGGATTGCATCATCTGTTGCAAATCCATGAATCGTTTTATCAAACTGCTCCATTCCTTCCATAAATGCTTTTTCACATGCCTCCAGCAGCAGTCCTCTTAGATTTGTAAACGTATACTCGCCCTTAATACATGGCTTATTGTTATTGTCATTATTACTTGCCAAAGACGCAACATCATTCACATAATCCCCATAATACTGTACAGGGATTTTCCCATTTCCAAGCTCGTATGCTTTCTCCTCAAGCTTTCTCTGAAATTCAATGCCGGCAAGTGCCCCGTCGCAGCCATAGTCCTGTGGCGTTACCTGTACGATAATTGCGCTGTTTGCATTGTGGCTTGCCCTGTCAGAATAGCTCATGCCATTGACTGCAATCCTTCCTGCCTCACTGGAAGCATTTACCACATATCCGCCCGGGCACATGCAGAATGAATAAACCCCTCTTCCGGTACTGGTTTGTGCAGTCAGCTTGTATGATGCTGCCGGCAGTCGGTTGCCATACGCACTGCCATACATGCACGCATTGATCAGATGCTGTGGATGCTCCACACGCATTCCGACTGCAAATGCCTTTGCCTCCATGGATACATTAATCTGATTCAGATATGCAAATGTATCTCTGGCACTATGTCCGATAGCAAGTACTGCCTGTGTTGTTTTTATGACATCCCTGTCATTTATGATCACTGCACTTAAATGTCCGTCCTGTGTCTCAACCCCTGTCACCTTTGAGCCAAACCGAACTTCCCCACCATGTTCTATGATATAGTTGCGCATATTTGCGACAACACTTTTAAGCACATCGGTACCAATATGAGGCTTGCTTTCATATAGAATCTGCTCCGGTGCCCCAAACTCCACAAAGATTCGCAGAACCTCTTTATTTCTGCCATTCTTATCCTTTACCAGTGTATTGAGTTTCCCATCCGAAAAAGTACCTGCCCCGCCTTCTCCAAACTGCACATTCGACTCCGGATTCAGTTTTCCGCCATTCCAGTATTCTTCCACATCCTTAGTCCTTGTATCGACATCACAGCCTCTTTCCAGCAGAATGGGGCAATATCCATATTTGGCAAGCATATATCCGCAGAATAACCCGGCAGGGCCCATGCCTATGATAACAGGTGCATCCTGCAAAACCGTATCTCCCGACTGTGGAAATGTATACTCACGCTGTAACTGTATAGCCACATTATTATTTTTGCAGCGTTTGACGATCTTTTCCTCCTGTCTGCTGTTCTTTAACA